>DAIOUO010000005.1:0-33189 GCA_036759485.1 Geminicoccaceae bacterium
ACCTCGCGGCCGCCGCCTCGCTGGGCCAGGTCCACAGGGCGCGCCTGGTCGACGGCCGCGAGGTCGCCTGCAAGCTGCAATATCCGGACATCGAATCGGCCGTGGAGGCCGATTTGGCCCAATTGGGCGTGATCCTCTCGATCTGGCGGCGCTTCGATTCGGCGATCGACACGAGCCGCATCCAGGAGGAGATCGCGGCACGGCTGCGCGAGGAGCTCGACTACGGGCTCGAAGCTCGGCACATGCGGCTCTACGCCCGCATGCTCGCGGGCGAGCCCCGGGTCCACGTGCCCGAGCCGGTTCCGGAACTCTCCACCCGCCGCCTGCTCACCATGAGCTGGCTCGAGGGCCGGCCGCTCCTCGAGTACCGAACGGCCGATCAGGAGACCCGCAACCGCCTCGCGCTCGCCATGTTCCACGCCTGGTACGTACCCTTCTACGGCCACGGCGTCATCCACGGCGATCCGCACCTCGGCAACTACACGGTCCGGCCCGACCTGACGATCAACCTGCTCGACTTCGGCTGTGTTCGAATTTTCCCGCCACGCTTCGTGAAAGGAGTGATCGACCTCTACTGGGCACTCGTGCGGAACGACCGCGACCTCGCGGTCCAGGCCTACGAGAGTTGGGGCTTCAGGGGTCTCACCAACGAGCTGATCGCGGTGATGAACGAATGGGCCGCCTTCCTCTACGGCCCGCTCATGGAAAACCGGACCCGCCGGATCAACGAGACCAACAGCGGCGAGGCCGGCCGTCGCGTGGTCGAGCGGGTGCACCAGCGCCTGCGCGAGGTCGGCGGGGTCGTGGTCCCGCGCGAGTTCGTCTTCATGGATCGGGCGGCGATCGGCCTCGGCTCCGTGTTCCTCCACCTGGCGGCCGAGGTGAACTGGTACCGGCTCTTCATGGAGCTGATCGACGGGTTCGACGTCGACGCGGTGGCCGCCCGCCAGGTCCGTGCCCTGGAGGTCGCGGGCCTCTCCGCTTCGCCCTGAACCCCGGCCAGCGGCGGTTCGATAGGAGCCGCCGATCGCCCGGCTAACCGGCCGTCCCCACCAACGGCCGGACGGCGACATCCGCCGCCTCGAGCGCGGCACGCACCGCCCGCGCCATCGCCACCGCCGCCGGATTGTCGCCGTGCACGCAGATCGTGTCGATCCGCGCCGGGATCTTCTTGCCCGAGACCGACGTGATGGCTTCCTCTTCGAGCATCGCGAGCACCCGGCGGGCGGCGGCTTCGGCGTCGTGGATGACGGCGCCCGGTAGCTTGCGCGAGACGAGCATCCCGCGATCGTCGTAGGCGCGGTCGGCGAACACCTCGCGGGCGACCGCGAGCCCTTTACGCTCCCCCGCCCGTTCGAGCGCGCTGCCAGGCATCGCCACGAGGAGCAGGGAGCGATCGACCGCGGCCGTCGCCTCGGCGACGGCCGTCGCGAGCTCGTCGTCCTCCGCCGCCATGTTGCCGAGCGAGCCGTGCGGCTTGACGTGCGTCACCCGGTGCCCGACCGCGGCGGCCACCGCCTGCAGGGCTCCGATCTGGTAGACGCACTGCCGCATGATGTCCTCGGGCCGCTCGCCCTGGATCGGCCGGCGCCCGAACCCCCAGATGTCCATGAACGAGGGATGGGCGCCGATCGCGACACCCTTGGCCTTGGCCGCTTCGCAGGTCTTCCACATGACGAGCGGGTCGCCCGCGTGGAAGCCACAGGCCACGTTGGCGGACGTGACGATCGCGAGCATCGCCTCGTCGTCGCCCATCCTCCAGGCTCCGAAACTCTCGCCCAGATCGGCGTTGAGATCGACCCGGCGTTGCATTCCTTTCTCCCCCTCGGCGACGTTGCGAGCCTAGCCGCCCCGCACCGGCGGGCAAGGCGCTGACGGGCACGGCGGAGGACGCTACCTCTGGGCCATGCAGACCCCGCACCCGGATCCCCGCCGTCCGCGCATCGTTCCGGTCGGCGACAGCGCCATCTTGATCGAGCTCGGCGAGACGGTCGATCCGGCCGTGAACGCCGCGGTCCTGGCGCTCGATGCCGAGCTCGCCGCCCTCGACCTGCCGGGCGTCGTCGAGCGCCTGCCCACCTACCGCTCGCTCCTCGTCCACTACGATCCCGAGCGAGTGGAGGCGGAAGCGCTCCTGACCCGCCTCGCTTCTCTCGACTTCGCCCACCCGACCGCGCGGCCGGAAGGCCGTCTCTGGACCGTGCCGGTGGCCTATGGCGGCGAGTACGGCGTCGATCTCGAGGCGGTGGCGGCCCGCCACGGGCTCGCGCCCGAAGAGGTCGTGGCCCTGCACACCGCACCGATCTACCGCGTCTACATGGTCGGCTTCGTTCCCGGCTTCACCTATCTCGGTGGGCTGGACCCTCGCCTGCACACACCGCGTCGCGAGGATCCACGGCCGCGCACACCGGCGGGCAGCGTTTCGATCGGCGGGGTACAGGCGGGGATCGCCTCGCTCGAAATCCCCTCGGGCTGGCACCTGCTCGGCCGGACCCCGGTCCGCACCTTCGACCCCGAGCGAAATCCCCCCTTCCTCCTCGAGCCCGGCGATCGGGTCCGGCTCCGACCGATCGATCCGGCCACCTTCGCCGAGCTCGACCGCCGAGCCGCCGCCCACGATCCCCTCATCGCCCCGGAGGAGGAGCCTCGAGCGGCCCCGCAGCGGGAGTCTCGAGCGTGATCCCGGCCCTGCTCGTGCTGCGCGCCGGCCCCGCGGTCACGGTCCAGGACGCCGGTCGCTTCGGCTACCAGCGGCTGGGTGTCTCGCCCGCGGGTCCCATGGACCCCTGGTCGCACAGGCTGGCCGACCGACTCGCCGACAACCCGGAGGGCAGCGCCGGTCTCGAAATCGGCCCGGGCGTGCTCGAGCTCGAAGTTCGGGCCGAGCGGGTCAGGATCGGACTCGCCGGGGCGGCCCGCACGGTGACGATCGACGGGAGGCCGCGCCCCTGGTGGTCGGCCCTCTCGCTCGTGCACGGCCAGAGGCTCGCCCTGGGCCCGGCCGCGGCCGGCGTCTGGTCCTACCTCGCCGTCCGGGGCGGCATCGCCCTGCCGCCCGTCCTCGGGAGCCGCTCCACCCACACGCTGTCGCGGATCGGCGGGCTCGAGGGCCGGGCTCTCAGGGCCGGCGATCTCCTCCCGCTCGGCGAAGCGGAAATCCCGACCGACCTCCCCGATCAGGCACTCGGCGCGTCCCCGGAGCCGATCGACGGGCCTATCCGGGTCGTCCTCGGCCCGCAGGAAGCCTGGTTCACCGAGGCCGGTATCGCCACCTTCCTCGCCGCCCCCTGGCGGGTTTCGGTGCGCAGCGACCGGATGGGCTACCGGCTCGAGGGCCCCCGGATCGAGCATGCCCGCTCGCCCAACATCGTCTCGGACGGGATCGTCTTCGGCAGCGTCCAGGTGCCCGGCTCCGGCCAGCCGATCGTGCTGCTCGCGGATCGGCAGACCACGGGCGGCTACCCCAAGATCGCCACCGTGATCGGCGCCGATCTCGGCCGCCTCGCCCAGACACCCGCCGGCGGTTCCGTCCGCTTCGCCGCCGTCGATCTCTCGGTCGCGCTCGCCGCGCGCCGGCACGCCCGGGAGCGGCTCGAAGCCGCTCTGCGCAGCCTCGCACCGATCGGCCGAGGCGGCACCCTCGACCCCGCCTTCCTCCTCTCGGTCAACCTCGTGAGCGGCGTCACAGCGGGCGAGCCCTAGGCGTGCTCGCGCCCGATCACGACCGGGCCTGCTCCGCCCCGGGTGTCGCACGATCGAAGAAGCTCCGATCGAGGAGCTCGGCGAGGGCGATCAGGTTTCGCGGGACGTGGTCGTCGAACCGTCGCACGCCGATCGCGGCGATCAGGGTCCGCACCTCGCGCACCTCGAGCTCGTCGCGAACGGCCTCGACTCGTTCGAGTGTCGCCGCCGATCGGCGGAGGCCGTGGTGACGGCGCGGACGTCCGAGCTGTTCTTCGGCCTCGCCGGTCTTGCAGGCGAGGGAACGGGGGAAGTTCGGATCGCGGGTGAGAAACGCCGCGACCTGCTCGGCGCCCCAGCCGCGGAGATGCCGGCGGCGGAAGACCCGAGAGCCGGCCGCCGAGCGCAGGAGTACGATGCTGTAGGCGATATCCGCGGCGCTGCCCGGCCCGGCGTCGCCCCGCCGGGTTACCCCGACGAGCTCGGCGCCCACAAGGCGTGTCGGCTGGTCGGCGCACTCGATCGCCGCAGCCGGCTCGTCGACGCACAAGTTCTCGGTCCAGGTAGAACGTGCGTCTGTCAGTATCCGTACGGGTCTCGCAGCCATCTTCGATCATGGCACACAGGCGTGTCACCAGATCATCTACCGCACCATCCGGTTCCGTGGTCGCGATCTTCTTGTAGAACCCGTTGATTGGCAGGAACATCTCGGTCGACATCTGAGGTCCCTGAGGACGGAGATTCTCGAGCCTCGCCAAGGGGGCGGAGAGGATCGAGGTCGGGCTCGAACCATCGGTGAGGTAGAACTCCGGGACGCTCTCGGCCGTTGGCCCGGCGTGCTGCTCGAGGAAACGGGCCGTATCGGCATCGATGGCCGACACCATGCCCGATGGTGGCGGCCCCGGCCGTCGCGCCCGAAGGCCTCCTGCACCTCGAGAATCCGGGCGAGATTCTCGACCCGCTCGACGTAACGGGCGAGCCAGAACAGGCATTCGGCCCAGCGCCCGGTGACCGCGGAGAGCCGCAGACCGACGTGGCGCGGCTCGATCCCGTTCTCGGCGAGGGTGGAGCGATCGAGAGCGCCGTCATCGGCTGGGCGATGGGGTTGGCCGGATCGGCGAAAGGGCCGCCCCACGGACCCCCGAGTTCGGCCCGGCTCGCCCGCGCACCGTTGCAGATGCCGCAGCCACCCGACCCCCGACCGGCTCGACCACGAATCCCGGCGAGCGGTCGAGAACGCAGGCCGGGGCCTCGGGTTCGGGTCAGATCCAGCTCTCGACGTTCTCGAGGCCGACGCCTCGGCGAGGAAGAGCCGGACCAAGCGCGAGACATGGGCGTAGACCGCCTTGTCGTCGTGCGGATCGGGGCCGATGGCGGCGGCGAGTGTCACGGTTGCGCGTCGGCAGGCTTCGACGATCCCGGGAACGCCCGGGAGACCGTCGGGCCGGAACGTGCGCGGATCGAGGAAAACGGCGTCGATCCTGCAATAGACGACACCGATCCGCTGCAGTCCGGTGACCGTCCGCATACACACCCGATCGTCCTCGACGGCCGGGTCGCGGCCCTCGACCTACGGTACGCCCGTCTCCTCGGCGAGGAACACGTGCTCGAAATAGGCCGAGTCGAAGACCCCGAGCGAGAGCAGGAGGACCCGCGGGTCGAGCACCTCCGCTGGAGCGACCTCCGAGGGCGCCTCGCAGCCGCCTTCCGTGATCCGAGGCCGGCCGAATCGGCAGATCGCGCACGAGCTCCGAGAAGGACCGCTGCGCCAGGTGCCGGTTCTCGCCGAGGTAGGCGAAGCCCTGAGGGGTGCGGGCTCTGTCTTCGCGCACGAGGAACCGACCATCCGCGCCGTGGACCAGATCCGTGCCGTCGACATGCACCCGCGTCGCGTGCAAGAGGGCCGGTTCGCGCACGGCCGGGGGACAGTTCGGGACGCCGAGCACGAGCTCGGTTGGCACCACGCCCTCCGCGAGGG
Source organism: Geminicoccaceae bacterium (assembly GCA_036759485.1). GTDB lineage: Bacteria > Pseudomonadota > Alphaproteobacteria > Geminicoccales > Geminicoccaceae > JANXAZ01. The sequence goes on from DAIOUO010000005.1 coordinate 5,660, forward strand.
ACCGTTGCGGTCCGTAGACATCGGCCAGGAAGAGGTCGAGGGCGCGGACCCGTGGAACGACCCTGCGCTCGATCGGATCCCGGCCCTCGGGACCGATTACGCGGGGAATCGCGCCGAACGGGAGGATCCGATCGATCGCCGCCCGCTCGCTCTGGCCGGTGAAGGTGATACCCCGATCGCAGAGTTCGATCTCGGCATCGCGTGCACGACGGGGCTGGACTTCGAGGCCGTCCCGGTCGAACCGTTCGGGGATCGCGCGTCTGTGCGGAAGGCCCGCGCCGTCGGCGCCGAGCATCTCGCAGAACCGGCCCTGGCGGTCGGAGCCCCGGAGTGCACCCGAAACGGATGCTACCTCCATCCCCGATGCCCCGTCGGACGCCGCTCGCTCGATATCGGCGCAAGCGCCCCGGCAGCGGCGGCGAGGCGCCCGAGCTCGCCTTCGAGCCAGGATCCGGGCGACCACCATCCGCCCGGTTGCTCGAGGCTGCAGCAGGACCGCGGGCGGGCTTGCCGATCGGCCGAGCGGCGGGCAAAGGACGCGGACCCCGACGGAGGGAGGCATGAGGGTCGTCCTGCAGACCACCTGGAACACGGCCGCGGCCTGGCGCGCCGAGCTCCTCCGTCAGGCCCCGGAGCTCGACGTCCGCGTCTGGCCCGACATCGGCGATCCGGCCGAGGTCGACGCCGTGCTCTGCTGGCAGCCGCCGCCGGACCTGTTCCTGGGCATGCGCAATCTCCGCCTGATCCAGGTCCTGGGCGCCGGCGTCGACGGCCTGCTCCGCTCGCAGGCGCAGTTGCCGCCGGTGCCGGTGGCGCGGCTCGTCGATCCGGTCATGTCGCAGCGGATGGCCGAGTACTGCCTCTACGGCACGCTCCGCTTCCACCGTCAGTTCGACCTCTACGAGCGCCAGCTGGCCCAGGCGAAATGGGAACGCCACCAGCATCTCGACCCGCCCGAGGTCGGCGTGGGCGTGATGGGCCTGGGCGCGATCGGCGGCGCCGCGGTCCGCCTGCTCCGCCAGGTGGGTTACAATGTCGCGGCTTGGGCCCGCTCCGCCCATCCCGAGGCCGAAGTTCCGGTCTTCGTGGGCGAGGAGGGCCTGCCCGCCTTCCTCGCCCGCACGCGGATCCTGATCTGCCTCCTGCCGCTCACCACCGCGACCGCTAGCATTCTCGACCGGCGCCTGTTCGAGCAGCTGCCGCGCGGCAGCTATCTCCTCAACGCCGCGCGCGGTGAGCATCTGGTCGTCCCGCATCTCCTCGCCGCCCTCGAGACCGGCCGGCTCGAGGGTGCCATGCTCGACGTCTTCGCCCACGAGCCCCTGCCGAAATCCTCGCCGCTCTGGCGCCACCCCAAGATCTTCGTCACACCGCACGCGGCCGGTATCACCAACCCGCGTACCGCCACGGCGGTGATCGTCGAGCAGCTCCGCCGCCTCGAGCGGGGCGAGCCGCTCCTCCACCTCGTAGACCCCGCCCGCGGCTATTGACGGAGCCGGCCGGTGCACGGCGGAAGGGAATCGGCGGTCCGCTTGGAAGCGGTCTCGATCGCCTACAACCTGCCCGACGGTGGCCGCTATCCGGCCGTCGCCGCTACCGATCTCGCCGTGGCACCGGGCGAGTTCGTGGCCCTCGTCGGACCGACCGGCTGCGGCAAGTCGACCCTCCTCAATCTCGTGGCCGGCCTCGTCGCACCGACGACCGGACGCGTCCTGATCGACGGCGCACCGCTCGAGGGGGTCAACGCCCGCGCCGGCTACCTCTTCCAGCAGGAGGCCCTCTTTCCCTGGAAGACCGCGCTCGACAATGTCGCGGTCGGGCTCGAGGTGCGCGGCGTCCGCCGTGCCGAGGCCCGTGAGCGGGCGCGCGGCTGGCTCGGCCGCGTCGGGCTCGCAGCCTTCGCCGACCGCTATCCGCACCAGCTTTCGGGCGGCCAGAAGAAGCGCGTCGGCCTCGCCCAGGTGCTCGCCCGCGAGCCCGCGATCCTCCTGATGGACGAGCCGTTCGGCCCGCTCGATGCGCAGACCCGCGCGATCATGGGCGACCTCCTGCTCGAGCTCTGGTCCGCCGACCGGAAGGCGGTGCTGTTCGTCACCCACGACCTCGAGGAGGCGATCGCGCTCGCCGATCGTGTCGTCATCATGTCGGCCGGCCCCGAGGCTCGGATCATCGGCGACCATCGCGTGCCGATCCCGCGCCCGCGCGACAGCCACGAGGTACGTCTCACTCCTGCCTTCCTCGAGATTCATCGAGTTCTCTGGCACGAGCTCCGTGCGGAGGTGCTCAAAGGCTACGCGCAGACGGAAGGTGCCGGATGAAAGCCAGCGGCGCCCTTGTCTTCTGGCAGATCCTGGTTCTCGTCCTCTTCCTCGGCATCTGGCACATCGGTGGAAGCGTCGGCTTCCTCGACCCCTTCTTCTTCTCGCGGCCACTCGATGTCATCCAGCGGACCTGGCGCGACTTCGCTTCGGGCGTGATCTGGCGACATCTCTGGATCACGCTCGTCGAGACGGTGCTCGCCTTCGTGATCGGCTCGCTCGGCGGCGTGCTGGCCGGCTTCTGGCTCGCGCGGCGGGCGCTCCTCTCGGCCGTTTTCCAGCCCTATCTCAAGGCGATCAACGCGATGCCGAGGGTGGTGCTGGCTCCCATCTTCGCCCTCTGGCTCGGGCTCGGCATCTGGTCGAAGGTCGCCCTCGGCGTCACCCTCGTGTTCTTCATCGTCTTCTTCGCGGTCTATCAGGGCGTGAAGGAGGTGAACCCGGTACTCGTGGCCAATGCGCGGATGCTCGGCATGAACGAGCGCCAGATGCTGCGTCACCTCTACCTTCCGGCGGCCCTCTCCTGGATGTTCGCGAGCCTGCACACCGCCGTCGGATTCGCCCTCGTGGGTGCGGTGGTGGGCGAGTATCTGGGCTCGGCCGCCGGGCTCGGCTACCGCATCCAGCAGGCGGAGGGGAGTTTCGACGTCACGGGCGTCTTTTCCGGCATGCTCGTGCTCGCCATCTTCGTCCTCCTCATCGACGCCCTGGTGAGCCTAGTCGAGCGTCGTCTCCTGGTCTGGCGGCCCCAAGCGGCTTCGACGGGCATCCAGGGCTGAGCGGGCCGAGGCTTGTCGGCCGGCCGCGCGGTCGGCAAGCTCGGGCTCGCAAGAAGACGGGAGGTTCGACGATGCGCCGCCGCACCCTTCTCGAGGCGACCCTCACCGCCACTCTGCTCCTCGCACCCGGCAGCCGCGCGCTCCGCGCTCGCACGCTCGAGAAGAGCCGCGTGGTGTTGGGGGTGGGCGGCAAGCCGCTCCTCTACTACCTCCCGCTCACGATCGCCGAGCGCAAGGGCTTCTTCAAGGACCAGGGCCTCGAGGTCGAGATCAACGATTTCGGCGGCGGTGCGAAGTCGCTGCAGGCGCTGGTCGGCGGCTCGGTCGATGTCGTCACCGGTGCCTACGAGCACACGATCCGCATGCAGGCCAAGGGCCAGGACATCCGCGCTGTCGTCGAGCTCGGCCGCTTTCCCGGCATCGTCCTCGCGGTCAAGAAGAGCCTGGCCGACAAGGTGAAGTCGGCCAAGGACCTCAAGGGCATGAAGGTCGGCGTAACAGCCCCCGGCAGCTCGACCAACTTCTTCGTCAACTATCTGCTCGCCAAGGACGGCGTGGCCCCGGAGGAGGTCGCCTTCATCGGTGTGGGCGCGGGACCGACCGCGGTGGCGGCCATGAAAAAGGGCGAGATCGACGCGATCGCCAACCTCGATCCGGTGATCGCCAAGCTGGAGCAGGACGGCGACGTGGTCGTGCTCGCCGACAGCCGAACCGAAGAGGGCACCAAAGCGATCTTCGGTGGCTCGAACCCCGCTGCCGTACTCTATACGCGCGCCGACTTCATCGAGAAAAACCCGAGCACCGTTCAGGCCCTGGTCGACGCTTTCCTCGCGGCTCTGCGTTGGATCGAGAAGGCCACACCGGAGGAGATCGCCGCTGTCGTCCCCGAAGACTATCATTTGGGCGACAAGCAGCTCTATCTCGCCGCGGTCGCCAAATCGAAGCCGACCTATTCGCGCACGGGTCTCGTCCCGGCGGACGGCATGCGCAACGCGCTCGACATGCTCGTGCGTTTCGACAAGGAACTCGCCGCCGCCAAGATCGATCTCGCCAGGACCTTCGACCCGCGCTTCGTCGAGCGCGCCGCGAAGGGGTGAGCCTCGCGGTCGAGGCGCTTCTCCCGCCGCCCCGGAAGCGCTAGGCCGCTCCCCGGGGAGCGGGAGGCGCGGGACATGGCGCAGTTCGATCTGATCCTCCGCGGCGGGCGGATCCTCGATCCCGGTACCGGCCGGGACGAGATCGCCGACATCGCCTTCGCGGGCGGCAAGGTCGCAGCGATCGGTGCGGAGGCCGCGGCCGGCTCGGGGGCCGTGGAACGGCGGGTAGAGGGCTGCATCGTGACCCCCGGCCAGATCGACCTGCACGCGCACGTCTATTGGGGTGGAACGTCGCTCGGCGTCGACGCCGACGAGCTGGCCCGACGCTCCGGCACGACGACCTGGCTCGACGTCGGTTCCGCCGGTCCGGGCAACTTCCTGGGATTCAGGAAGCACGTGATCGAACGCTCGCAGACCCGAATCTTCGCTTATCTCCATGTCTCCTTCGCCGGTATTTTCGGCTTCGCACACGAGGTGATGGTCGGCGAGTCGGGCGATCTGCGCCTCTTGAACCCCGAGGCCTGCGCGCGCGTCGCCCTCGAGCACCGGGACCTCGTCAAGGGGATCAAGGTGAGAGTCGGGGCCAACACGAGTGGTGCCAACGGGCTCGCCCCGCTCTACCTCGCGATCGAGGCGGCCGATCGGGCGGGTCTGCCGGTGATGTGCCACATCGACCGCCCGCCGCCCCGCTACGTGGACGTCCTCGAGGTGCTCCGCCCCGGGGACATCCTGACGCACTGCTTCAAGCCCTTCCCCAACGCGCCTTGTTGCGCCGACGGCCGGATTCGCGATCAGGTCTGGAAGGCGCGCGAGAGGGGCGTGATCTTCGACATCGCCCACGGCAAGGGCTCGTTTTCGTTCCACACCGCGCGTTCCATGCTGGCGGCCGGCTTTTGGCCCGACGTCATCAGCTCGGACGTCCACGCGCTCTGCATCGACGGGCCGGCCTACGACAATCTCGTCACCATGTCGAAGTTTCTCTGCCTCGGCATGCCTCTCGAGGAGGTCGTCCGGGCCGTCACGGTCACCCCGGCCCGCATCCTCGGCCGGCCCGACCTCGCCGACCTGTCGATCGGGTCCACCGGCGATGCGACCGTCCTGCGGATCGTGCCGGGGCGGCACGTCTACGAGGACGTCCTGGGCGAGCAGATGGAGGGGGACCGGCGGCTCGTCGTCGATTCGATCGTGCTGGGTGGCCGGCTCTGGCACACCGCCGACGCACCCCGGCCCGCCGCCTGAGACCCCTGGCCGCTCGCCTCGACGATCCGGGACCCGATCGAGAGCGGGGCAGCCGGAACAACGGTTCTTTGTCGGCTCCGGTCCGGTCAGCGGGCGGGTGGCGCTGGCCGGTCGGTCGGTTGGTTGTTCGCGGCCCGCCGGGCGAGTGCCGGCGGCGGTTCGCTCTGCAGACCCATGAGCCGGTTGCGGGACGCTCGATAGTTCCGCTCGGCGTCGTAACGTTCGACCGGTAGCCCGAGCCCTTCGGTGGTGAGCTCGCCGATCGCGGCCTTGAGCTGGAAGCTCGCGAGAATCTCTTCGCGTTCGGCGCGCACGAGATTGACCCGCGAATTGAAGAGCTCCTGCTCGGCATCGAGGACGTCGAGCACGGTCCGCGCCCCCACCAGGTTCTCCTCCTGGACCCCCTGGAGGGCGATGTCGTTGGCCCGCACCTCCGCCCGCAAGGCGGCGATCGCAGCGGTCGCCGCCGACAGCCGGTCCCAGGCGGAGGCCACGGACTGCTGGACCGAGCGGTACGCCGCATCGAGATCGTTGCGCCGAGCCTCGACGGTCTGCCGCGCCGCTCGAACCCGGGCATGCTCGGCCCCGCCCTGGTAGAGCGGAACCGTCACCGACAGGCCGATCGAAGCGCTGCGTTGCCAGCTCAAGGTCGCCTGCGGCTCCTCCACCCGCTCGGCGCGGGCCAGGAGATCGACGCTCGGCAGGAGTGCCGCGAACGACACGTCCACATCGTCCTGCGCCGCCGCGAGGCTGAAGGTGGTGGCGACGATCTGCGGGTTCTGGGCGGCTATCGAGCGTGCCTCGGCGAGCGTGCGCGGCAGGGCCGTGAGGCGGGTGGGCTTGGCGAGCCGGCCCGGCTCCTTCCCGACCACCCGCTCGTAGAAGGCGGTCGAAGCGGCGAGGTTGGCCTTGGCCGCCTCGACATCCGCCCGCGCCCGGGAGAGCCTGGCCTCGGCCTGGGCGACGTCGGTCCGTGCCACCTCGCCGACCTGGAACCGATCGCGGGTCGCCTGCAGCTGGCGCCGCAGCCGCTGCTCGTTGTTGAGCGCCAGATCCAGCACGGCGCGATCCCGCCAGACGGCCGTATAGGCGTCGATCGCGTCGAGCAGGACCCGCTGCTCGAGAGCCACGAGATTGGCACGCTCCGCGCGGACGAGGTTCTCGGCCCGGCTCGTGGCGGCCGTAGTGGCACCACCGGCATAGAGGTTCTGCCGTATCTGCGCCCCGATCCGCCGTGTGGTGCGGTCGACGTCAATCTGCTGGCCGGTGGCGGAAGAGCGCGACTGGCCGGTCACGCCCTCCACGCCGGTATCGGCCGTGATGGTCGGTCGCCAGCCGGCGAGGGCCTGCGGCACGAGCTCGTCGGTGGCACGCAGGCGCGCGCGTCCGGCGGCGAGCTCGGGATTGCCCACATAGACCTCGACCAGCGCCTCCTCGAGGGTCTCGGCGCGACTGGACGGAGGCGACGCGAACAACACGACCAGCGCGACCGTGCCGAGTAACGTCCGAACCAGACGCACCCTTCCGTCTCCTCGCCCGCCTCACGCCAGTCCTGGGTCAGGAGACCAGGACCCGCCGGTCGGATCATAGTCAGGAGCTTCCGGAGTGGACAAGTCTCGGCGCCGAGGGCCTCGCGGCGGCTCCCACCGGCTCGGCCCGGCCGTGAACCGCTCGCCACAGCCACGATCGCGGCCCGACTTCCACCGTCAGGGATAGTCGCACACCTGCAGAGCGACCTCGATCGTGCCCCGCCGTTCGCCGGCTCGTGCCGTGAACCGGTACTCCCGTCGCTCGAGGACGATCGCCTCGACCACCGGCAACACGCCCGTTGCGATCCTCGGCTCCTGGCCGCTCTGGCGAATTACGAGTTGGATCGGTTGCGCGCGGTCGAACCAGGCCTCGGTGCGCCCGGTCGGGCTCTTCGCGGCAGTTCCCCGTGCGGCCACGGTGAACCGTCCGCCACCGAAGGCCCGTCCCCCACCGTCACGGCTCGGCGTCACGGCGACCGTGAGTGTTCTGATCTCCACATCCGGATCGCACGCCGGCTGCGTGGGGAGGCTCGTGATCGCCCGCGCGAGCCGCTCGCGCGACACACCCTCGGCGAGGCGGGCGAGGAGGAGCGGCACCAGTGCCTCGACCTCCGGCGGACGCCCGGGTCGGGTCGCATCCGCCGTCCGCTGACCGCGCTCGGCCAGACGCGAGGCCCGCTCTTCCGCCGCGGCCGCCCGGGCCGTGGCCTCCCTCGCCGTGGCCCTGGCCGCCTCGAGATCCGCCTCGAGACGTTCGATCTCGGCCGCCCGCTGCGCCGTGCCCACGCGATAGGCCGCTCCGAGGCTGAAGACGAGGAGAGCAGCGCAGGCCGCACCCACGAGAACCAGGAGCAGCAGTCGCTGGCGACGGCGGCGAGCGGTGGTGCCGAGTGCCCCGAGGCTCGGTGCCGATACCATGCCGGCGGATCAGGACCGGACCGGAGCCGGCTGGTCGAGCGCGCCCACGATGGCGCGCACTTCGGGCCGGCTGCGCGCCTGGAGCATCTGGTACACCGTCGCCGCGGTCTCCTCGACCGAGCGCTTGGTGACGTCGATCTCGGGCCAGCCCATCCGCGCGTAGAGCCGGCGGGCGGCGACGAGCTCGGCCCGCACGCGCGGCAGCTCGGCATAGTCGCCGCCGTAGCGACCGCGGTCGCCGGCCCGCACACCCAACATGCGCTGCCGGTTGGCCCGGATCTCCGCCAACAGTTCGGGATTGACCGTGAGGCCCACGACCAGGGGGCGCTTGAGCGTCTCGAGCACGGCCGGCGGCGGCACATCCGCCACCAGCGGGACGTTGCCGGCCTTGATGCCGCGATGGGCGAGGTACACGCAGGTCGGCGTTTTCGAGGTGCGCGAGGGACCGACCAGCACGACGTCCGCCTCGTCGAGCTCCTCCGCGAGCTGGCCGTCGTCGTGCCGCATCGCGAACTCCATGGCCTCGATCCGCGAGAAGTAACCCGCGTCCATCGCGTGCTGTCGGCCGATCTGCGGCTTGCCGGCCGAACCCAGCAGTCCGGCCAAGGCGTTCATCACGGGGTCCAGCACCGCCACGCAGGGAACCCCGATCAGTCGGCAGCGCTCGTGCAGCATGTGCCGCAACTCCGGCGAGACGAGCGTGTAGAGCACGAGCCCGGGCAGCGCCTCGATCAGCGGAAGAACCTTCTCGAGTTGGTTCTTGGTGCGGACGAAGAACCACACGTGTTCGACCGGGACGACGTCCTCGAACTGCGAGACTACGGCCCGTGCCACGGTGCTGACCGTCTCACCGGTGGAGTCGGAGATCAAATGCAGGTGAAGGCGCACGGGAAACCCCCGGGAGAAGAATCGGGAAAAGACCGGGACCGCCCGAGGCTCGCCACGCGTCGGCACGCTCGCCCGGCTACCCGGCTCTGCTCGTCCGACGGTTGTCCACCGTTTCGGGCTCGGTGGATGCCGCAGCGGGCCCACCGCTCGCAGCCCGGGCACCGAAGCGATTATCCCCGCGATCCCCCGTTCGGACAAGTTGGGCGCATCCTTCGTTTCGCCAAGGCCTTGCCGGGCGCCACGGCGCTCTTGTCCCGATCGTGCGGGCGTGCGAACGGTCCTGCGGAGAGGCTGGGGATCGACCGGGAGGAGCTTGCGACCCCGCTTCCTCGCCTCCAACTACCTCCACCACGAACTCGGATTCCTTCTTGTTTGCCGATGAGGTTGCGAGGGGACGTGAACCGTCGGTGACCGAGAAGCCGCTTCTCGCTGCCCTGTCGGGCCGACGGGTGAGCCCGCCCCCGGTCTGGCTGATGCGTCAGGCCGGACGTTACCTCCCGGAGTACCGGGCCGTCCGTGCCCGAGCACGCGACTTCCTCGAGCTCTGCTACACCCCGGATCTCGCGGTCGAGGTCACGCTCCAACCGCTTCGTCGCTTCGCGCTCGATGCGGCCATCCTGTTTTCCGACATCCTCGTGGTTCCCCACGCGCTCGGTGCCGAACTGCGCTTCGTCGAGGGCGAGGGACCGAGGCTCGAGCCTGTTTGCGACCGCGCCGACCTCGCCCGCCTCGGCGCCGACCGGCTGCACGAGCGTCTCGAGCCGGTCTACGAAACGGTACGGCGGCTCCGCCGAGTCCTGCCGGACGGCGTGACGCTGATCGGCTTCGCCGGGGCGCCTTGGACCCTCGCGGCCTATCTGGTCGAGGGCCGGGGATCGAAGGAGTTCCTCCGAGCGCGTCTGCTCGCACGACGCGATCCCGCGCTCTTCGGCGCCTTGATCGACCTCCTCGGGGAGGCCGTGATCGAGTTCCTCTCCGCCCAAGTGGCGGCCGGTGCCGAGGCCTTGCAGCTGTTCGACAGCTGGGCCGGCGTGTTGCCCGAGAGCGAGCTGCGACGCTGGTGCCTCGCACCGGCACGGCGGATCGTGGCCACACTGCGGGCGCGCCACCCGGAGGTGCCGATCCTGCTCTTTCCCCGCGGGGTCGGGGCCGGCCTGCGCCTGTTCGCGACCGAGGTGGGCGCGCAGGGGCTCTCGCTCGACACGGGTGTGCCCATGGCCTGGGCGGCGGCGGAGCTCGGGGGCCCCTCGGGCCCGACCCTCCAAGGCAATCTGGATCCGGTGGCGTTGCTGGGACCCGAAGACGCGCTCCTCGAGGAGGCCCGCGCGATTCTCCGGGCCGCAGCATCGCGGCCACACATTTTCAATCTCGGACACGGCGTTCTGCCCGAGACGCCGCCGGAGCGGGTGGCGGCGCTGACCCGGTACTTGAAATCGGGCGGGGAATGAGCGATCTGGAGGCGAGGGCCGGGCGTCGGCCGGCCCCACGGACGGCACGAGCACGAGCCTGCTCGCTCGGATGGCCTCCCAGAGCCTTGTTCGTGAAAGTCGGTTCGGGCGCACGGGCGCGGCGAGGCCGTCGACGGACCCGGTATGACGAGCTCGATCCTCTGGCTCAAGGCTCTGCACATCATGGCCTTCGCCGCCTGGATGGCGGGAATGTGGTACCTGCCGCGCCTCATGGTCTACCATGTGGGCGTGCCGGTGGGCTCACAGGCCTCCGAGACCTTCAAGGTCATGGAGCGTCGGCTCTTGAAGGCGATCGCGACGCCCGCCATGCTGGTGACGGTTGCGGCGGGACTGTGGCTCGCGACCGCACAGGGCCAGTGGCGGGACGGCTGGTTCCACGGCAAGCTCGCGCTCGTGTTCGCGATGCTCGTGGTCCACGGCCTCCTCGCCCGCCACGTGCGCGAGCTGGCGGCGGACCGCCGCGAGCGCTCGGGCCGGTATTTCCGGATCCTGAACGAGGTGCCCACGGTGCTGTTCGTCGGCATCGTGCTCCTCGTGGTGCTCAAACCTTTCTGATGCCGGCTGGATGACCCTCGCCGGCCTGCTGGGACAGCGACCTTGGCGGACAGCGACATGACCGACGGCAAACTGCCGTCTCCCGACGAGGCGGAGGCTGCTCGCGAGCCCTCCCAGACGCCGCGCCGGCGCCGCGGGCGGCCGCGTGCGGAGCGGACGAGCGAGACGCCGCAGCCGACCCCGGCCATGGAGCACATTCCGGCCTTCCTGCAGGCTCCGACCGAGCCGCGCGCGGAGCCGCAGGCGCCAGCGGAGCTACCCGCGGCCCCTGTGGCCGCCGAGGAGGACGTGATCGGCGAGCTCCGCTTCGAGACCGTGCCCGAGCCCCGGCCACAGCCCCCACCGGCGCCGCGCGAGCCGCGGCCCGAGCGCGGTTTCCCGGAGCGGCGCGATCCCCGATTCGGGGGTCGCCAGCCCTTCGCGCGCGACCGCGGTCGCGACGAACGGCGCTTCGAGGGTCGCTACCCGGCCGAGCGGTTCGAGGCGCGTGTGACGGAAGAGCGGGGCGAGCCGCCGGAGCCACCGCCGCTCGGTCCCGATGCGCCTGCCATCAACCTGACCGAGCTCAAGCGCAAGTCCCCAGCCGAACTCCTCAAATATGCCGAGGAGCTCGGCATCGAAGGCGCCAGCACCCTCAAGAAGGGTGACCTCGTCTTCGCGATCCTGAAGCAGCTCGCCGCTTCGGACATCCCCATCCGTGGGGAGGGTGTCCTGGAGATTCTCCAGGACGGTTTCGGGTTCCTTCGCTCTCCCGATGCGAACTACGTCGCCGGGCCGGACGACATCTACGTCTCTCCCTCCCAGATCCGACGCTTCGGGCTCAGGACGGGCGACACGGTCCAGGGGTTGGTCCGCGCGCCCAAGGAGGGCGAACGCTACTTCGCGCTCCTGCGTGCCGACACGATCAATTTCGACCCGCCGGAAGTGGCACGCCACCGGGTCCACTTCGACAATCTCACGCCCTATTATCCGACGCGGAAGCTGAACCTCGAGGTACCCGGGCAGAAGGACCTCTCGACCCGTATCATCGAGATCGTGGCACCGCTCGGCAAAGGCCAGCGTGCGCTCATCGTCGCCCAGCCGCGCACCGGCAAGACGATGCTCATGCAGAACATCGCGCACGCGATCATGGCCAACCACAAGGAGGTGTTCCTCATCGTGCTGCTCATCGACGAGCGGCCCGAAGAGGTCACCGACATGCAGCGTACGGTGCGCGGCGAAGTCGTCAGCTCGACCTTCGACGAGCCGGCCACCCGGCACGTGCAGGTGGCCGAGATGGTCATCGAGAAGGCCAAGCGTCTGGTGGAGCACGGCCGTGACGTCGTCATCCTGCTCGACTCGATCACTCGCCTCGCCCGCGCCTACAACACGGTGGTTCCGTCCTCGGGCAAGGTGCTGACGGGCGGTGTGGATGCCAACGCGCTCCAGCGCCCGAAGCGGTTCTTCGGCGCCGCGCGCAACATCGAGGACGGCGGCTCGCTCACGATCATCGCCACGGCGCTGATCGACACGGGCTCGCGCATGGACGAGGTGATCTTCGAGGAGTTCAAGGGCACGGGCAACGCCGAGATCGTGCTCGACCGGCGGGTCGCGGACAAACGCGTCTTCCCGGCGATCGACATCAACAAATCCGGCACCCGCAAGGAAGAGCTGCTCGTCGAGCGTGCCATCCTCGCCCGCATGTGGGTCCTTCGCCGCATCCTGAACCCGATGGGCACGGTCGATGCGATCGAGTTCCTCCTCGACAAGATGAAGTACTCTAAGACCAACGAGGAATTCTGGAACTCGATGAACCAGTGATCCGTCGCGAGCCCGTTCGCCTACGACGGGTTGTTACAGTCGGCGGGCTACCAAAGACGGAGACGGTGCGCTAGCTTGTCCGGCGGACCCGTCGAGGTCCGAAGGGGGGAAGCCGTGCTCCGCTCGATTCTGGCCGTCTTCGTCGTTCTGCTCGTCGGTGGCGGCGGCGCCGCCGCCTACTGGCAGTTCGTCGCCCTTCCGGCCCAGCAGCAGCGTCAGCAGGGGGGAGCGGGTGGTCGAGGCGGTGGCGGCCCCGTGGTGGTCGAGGCGATGCCCGTCAAAGTCGCCCCCGCCGAGCGGACCGTCGAGGCCGTCGGGACCCTGCTCTCGAACGAGCGCGTCACGATCCGGCCCGAGGTCGCGGGCCGAATCGTCGCCCTCGACCTGGTCGAGGGCGGCTGTGTCCGGCAGGGGCAGGTGCTGGTGGAGCTCGACGCCTCGGTGGAACGGGCGGCACTGGCCGACGCCGAGGCCCGCCGTATGCTCGCGCTCAACAATCTCGAGCGGGCACGCGAGCTGCGCCGCAGCAATGTGGGCACGCAACGCGCCCTCGACGAGGCCGAGGCGAGCTTCCGGATCGCCGAGGCGGCGGTCGAGCTGGCCCGCGCCCAGCTCGCCAAGCGGACGATCAAGGCGCCGTTCGACGCGAAAGCGAGCCTGCGCGACATCAGCGTGGGCGAGTTCGTGACCGCCGGCACGGCCCTCTTCACGCTCGAGCAGATCGATCCGATCAAGGTCGATTTCCGTATCCCGGAGCTCTTCCTTCCCGCGGTCGGTGTCGGCAACGAGATCCGGATCACGATCGACGCTTTCCCCGGCCGGAGCTTCGCGGGTCGGGTCACCGCCATCGACCCGCTCGTCGACGAGCGCGGCCGCTCGCTGCTCGTCCGTGCCTCGATCGCCAACCCAGAGGAGGCGCTGCGACCCGGCCTGTTCGCACGGGTGTCCCTCACCCTCTCGGTCAAGCCCGACGCCCTCTGGGTGGCCGAGGAGGCGCTCGTGCCCCAGGGCGGCAAACAGTTCGTCTTCCGCATCGTCGATCAGGGCGAGGGCAAGCCCAAAACGGTCGAGCGAGTGGCGGTCACCACGGGGTTGCGCCGGCCGGGCGAGGTCGAGATCGAGAGCGGTGTGCGCGGTGGTGATCTGGTGGTGGTGGCCGGCGTGACGAAGGTCCGCGAGGGCGGCCCGGTCCTCGTTCAGAGCCCGGGCGGTGCCCCTCGGGGCGACGGCTCCGGCCCACCCACCGCGCGCGGTGTCAACGGCCAACGGCGGCAAGGCTGAGCGCGGCCGCGGAGAACAGCCATGAGCCTGTGGGAGCTGTCGATCCGCCGGCCCGTCCTGGCGAGCGTGATGAGCCTCATCGTCCTGCTGGTCGGGCTCATGGCGTGGAGCCGCCTGTCGGTCCGCGAATATCCCAAGATCGACGAGCCCGTGGTCTCGGTCTCGACGACTTACAAGGGCGCTTCGGCCGACATCATCGAGAGCCGGGTCACCCAGCCGCTCGAGGAGGTCCTCTCCGGCATCGAGGGATTGGACGTCATCACCTCCTCGAGCCGACCGGAGCGCAGCCAGATCAACCTGCGCTTCCGCGTCGACCGCAATCCCGAAGACGCCGCCTCGGATGTGCGGGACCGTGTCGCCCAGGCCCGGGCCCGGTTACCGGAGGACGCGGACGAGCCCGTGATCCGCAAGGTCGAGGCGGATTCGCAGCCGATCATCTATCTCGCTCTGGCCTCCGACCGACACAGCCCGATCGAGGTCAGCGAGATCGCCGACCGGCTCGTCAAGGACCGGCTCCAGAACCTGCCCGGTGTCGCCGAGATCCGAATCTTCGGCGAGCGCCAGCCGGCGATGCGGATCTGGCTCGATCGGCTGCGCCTCGCCGGCTACGGCCTCACCCCGCAGGACGTGGAGGAGGCGCTGCGCCGCCAGAACATCGAGGTCCCGGCCGGCAGGATCGAGAGCGAACGGCGCGAGTTCGAGATCCTGGCCGAGACCGATCTGCGGACCGTCGAGCAATTCAACCAGCTCATCATCCGCGAGGCCGACGGCTATCTCGTCCGGTTGCGGGACGTGGGCGAAGCGCAGATCGCGCCCTTGAACGAGCGCGTGAGCTCCCGTTTCAACGGCAACCCCTCCGTCGCGGTCGGTGTCGTCAAGCAGGCGACCGCCAATCCCCTCGAGGTGTCCGAGGCCGTGCGCGCCGTGATCCCCCGCCTTCTGGAGATCCTTCCCGAAGGTGTGCGGATGGAGGTCGGCTACGACAGCACGGTCTTCATCGAGCGCGCGATCCGCAACGTCCGGATGGCCGTTGTCGAGGCGATCGTTCTCGTCGTCCTCGTCATCTTCTTCTTCCTGCGCTCGTTCCGGGCGACGCTCGTTCCGATCGTGACCATCCCGGTCTCGCTGATCGGCGGCTTCATCTTCATGTGGGCGTTCGGCTTCTCGATCAACACGCTCACGCTGCTCGCGATGGTCCTGGCGGTCGGTCTCGTGGTCGACGATGCGATCGTCGTCCTCGAGAACATCAGCCGGCACGTCGAGAAGGGGATGCGACCCTTCGAGGCCGCCTTGAAGGGGTCGCGCGAGATCGCCTTCGCCGTCATAGCGATGACGATCACGCTCGCCGCCGTCTACGCCCCGATCGCCTTCCAGACCGGACGCACGGGCCGGCTCTTCGTCGAGTTCGCCTTGACCCTGGCGGGTGCGGTGCTCGTCTCGGGATTCGTCGCCCTCACGCTTTCGCCCATGATGTGCTCGCTCCTCCTGCGCCACCAGGAGCGGCACAACATCCTCTACCGCGCGGTCGAGGCCGGCCTGGGCGCGCTCATTCGGGCCTACCGGGCGAGCCTGCGCTTCGCGATGACCGTCCGTCCGGCGGTGATCGTCCTGATGCTCGTCGTCGGCGGTTTCGCGGGCCTCCTCTTCAGCACCCTGCCGGCCGAACTGGCTCCCGTCGAGGACCGGGGCACCGTGCTCACGATCGGCATCGCTCCCGAGGGCAGCACGCTCGCCTACACCGACCGCTACGCCAAGCGGATCGAGGAGGCCTATCGGGAGCAGCCGGCGATCGAGCGGATCTTCCTCGTCATCGGCTTCGGCAACGACGTCACCCGGGCGATCGGCTTCGGCAGGCTCAAGGACTGGAACGAACGGCCCGGCCTCACCCAGCAGCAGATCACCCGCGAGATGGCCCCCAAGATGGCGGCGATCCCGGGTCTCCTGGCCTTCCCCAACAACCCGCCCTCGCTCGGTCAGAGCCCGATCAGCAAGCCCGTGCAGTTCGTGCTGCAGACCTCCTCGCCCTATTCCGAGCTGCAGCGGGCGGTCGACCAACTGATGGCGGCCGCGAGGCGCAATCCGGGTCTGGTCAACGTCGATACCGACCTCAAGCTCAACAAGCCGCAGCTCAACGTGAGGATCGACCGCGAGAAGGCGGCGCTCATGGGGATCGACGTGCGGACCATCGGCCAGACCGTCGAGACCATGCTCGGCGGCCGCCAGGTCACGCGCTTCAAGCGTGATGGCAAGCAGTACGACGTCATCGTCCAGGTCAAGCCCGAAGACCGCTCGACGCCCAACGACCTCTCGCAAATCTTCGTCCGCGGCTCGGGCGGGGTGATGGTGCCGCTCGCCAACCTCGTGGCCGTCGAAGAGACGGTCGCCCCCAAGGAGCTCAACCACTTCAACAAGCTTCGCTCGGCCACGATTTCGGCGACCCTCGCGCCCGGCTATTCGCTGGGCGACGCCTTGGCCTTCCTCGAGGCGGAGGCCGAGAAGCTCGCGGCCGGCATCGTGAGCGATCTCGACGGTCAGAGCCGCGAGTTCCGTCAGTCCTCGGTCGGCCTCGCCGTCGTCTTCGTCCTGGCTCTGGCCTTCATCTACCTCGTACTGGCCGCCCAGTTCGAGAGCTGGGTCGACCCCTTCGTCATCATGCTGACCGTCCCGCTCTCGATGACGGGTGCGCTGCTGGCCCTCCAGCTGACCGGCCAGAGCCTCAACGTCTACAGCCAGATCGGCCTCGTCACGCTCGTCGGCCTCATCACCAAGCACGGTATCCTGATCGTCGAGTTCGCCAACCAGCTCCGTGCCCGCGGCATGGCCAAGATCGAGGCGGTGGTGGAGGCCTCGGTCCTGCGCCTGCGGCCGATCCTCATGACCACGGGCGCCATGGTGCTGGGCTCGATCCCCCTCGCCGTCGCCACCGGAGCCGGCGCCGAGGGCCGCCGGGCGATCGGTTGGGTGATCGTGGGCGGTCTGCTCGTCGGCACGCTCTTCACGCTCTACGTCGTGCCGGTCGCCTACAGCCTGCTCGCCCGGCGGAGCCTGCCGCGGCACGTCCGCGAGGAGGCCGAACGCGAACGGCGGGAGAGCGGCACGCTCGCGGGTGCTCGGCCCGTGCCCGCGGAGTGATCGTCAGGCGGCGTACTCGGCGAACCGGTACGGCCCCGGCCAGCGACCCAGCGGGCCCTGGTGGGTCACGAGCCGGCCGTCGCCCAGGCGGACGTGCAGATGGAAGCCGGCCGGCTCGAGGGTGAAGCAGGAGGGGGCGGCGGGGTCGAGGGCGAGCTCGACCTGATGCGCTGTCGAAGGCGCGATCGAGGCGATCGTTCCCGCCCAGAGCGTCTGCACCGAGCGGTGGACGTGGCCGCAGAGCACGCGTTCGACCCGCTCGTGACGACGCACGGCCCGCTCGAGCGCCGCGGGCTCGGCGAGGGCGATTCGGTCCATGTGCGCGATCCCGGTCGCGAACGGCGGGTGGTGGAGTGCGAGAATCACGGGCCGACCGCTCGCTTCTTCGAGCGTCCGCTCGACCCAGGCGAGCCGCTTCGCGCAGAGCGCGCCGCCGTCCGTGCCCGGCACCAGCGTGTCGAGTGCCACGAGCAGCGTCTCGCCGACCGGTACCGTGAAATGCAGGAACTCGGCGTCGGTGGTCGGACAGAAGCGCGGGACCAGGGCCTCGCGAAACGGTGTCCGCGCATCGTGGTTGCCTGGGATCGCATAGACCGGCATCGGCAACCGGGCGAGCTCCTCGGCGACCACCGCATACTCTTCGGGCCGCCCCTCATAGGTGAGATCGCCCGTGACGACCACGGCATCCGGACGCGGCACGAGCGCGAGCAGGGCGTCGACGGCCCGGGCGAGGCATCGCGCGGTGTCCACCACCTTGTAGGCGGTCCGTCCGCGCGCGGTGACGTGCAGATCGGTGATTTGGGCGAGCAACATCATGGCGTCTCCAATATCGACCCTTCCTGGCTAGCTCTTCCTCGCCCACGACGCCAGCCGTCGCGTGCCCACGTGCCGCGTTGGAACCGGCCCCTCCGAATGCCTATATCGAGGCCGTCTCCGCCGGATCGGGGCGCCCCCCGCCGAGCGGGCCCTGGGCTCGACGAGAAGGGTCCCCCTCATGCGCATCACCGGCCAAGACAGTCTGGGCGTCCGGCGTACCCTCGAGGTCGACGGCGTCGCCTACGATTACTTCTCCTTGCCCGAGGCCGCGAAGCGACTCGGGCCGATCGAGCGGCTGCCCTGCTCGATGAAGGTACTGCTCGAGAACCTCCTGCGCTTCGAGGACGGGCGCAGCGTGACGGTCGCCGACCTCGAGGCCGTCGCGCATTGGCTCGAGACGCGGACGAGCGAGCACGAGATCGCCTTCCGTCCCGCGCGCGTCCTCATGCAGGACTTCACGGGCGTCCCGGCCGTGGTCGACCTCGCCGCGATGCGCGATGCGATGGTCGCCCTGGGCGGCGACCCGCGCAAGATCAACCCGTTGGTGCCGGTCGATCTCGTGATCGACCATTCGGTCCAGGTCGACGCCTTCGCGAGCCCGGACGCCTTCCGCAAGAACGTCGAGCTCGAATATGCTCGCAACGCCGAGCGCTACGCTTTCCTCCGCTGGGGGGCGAAGGCGTTCGACAATTTCCGCGTGGTGCCGCCCGGCACCGGCATCTGCCACCAGGTCAACCTCGAATACCTGGCCCAGGTGGTCTGGACCGCCAAGGAAGGCAACCGGGCGATCGCCTATCCCGACACGCTCGTCGGCACCGACAGCCACACCACGATGATCAACGGCCTCGCCGTGCTCGGATGGGGTGTCGGCGGTATCGAGGCCGAGGCGGCGATGCTCGGCCAACCGGTCTCCATGCTCGTCCCCGAGGTCGTGGGCTTCCGCCTGACCGGCCGGCTGCCCGCGGGTGCCACCGCCACCGATCTGGTCCTGACCGTCACCCAGATGCTCCGCAAGAAGGGTGTGGTCGGCAAATTCGTCGAGTTCTTCGGCCCGGGGCTCGACCATTTGCCGCTCGCCGATCGGGCCACCATCGCCAACATGGCCCCCGAGTATGGGGCCACCTGCGGCTTCTTCCCGATCGACCAGGTGACCCTCGACTACCTGCGGCTCACCGGCCGTGATCCGGCCCGTATCGAGCTGGTCGAGCGCTACGCCCGGGTGCAGGGTCTCTGGCGGGAGCCCGGCGCGCCCGACCCCGTGTTCACCGACACGATCGAGCTCGACCTGGCGACGGTCGAGCCCTCGCTCGCCGGCCCGAAACGGCCTCAGGACCGGGTGCCGCTCGTGGCCGCCCGCAAGAGCTTCGAGGATGCGTTGCCCGGCCTCCTGGGCGATGCCGATCCGAATGCCGCGGTCCCCGTCGCGGGAACCGACTACGAGCTGCGCCACGGCGACGTGGTGATCGCCGCCATCACCTCCTGCACCAACACCTCGAACCCCGGGGTCATGGTCGCCGCGGGCCTCGTGGCCAAGAAGGCGGCCGAAAAGGGCCTCGACCGCAAGCCCTGGGTCAAGACCTCGCTCGCCCCGGGCTCCAAGGTGGTGACGGACTATCTCGAGAAGGCCGGGCTGATGGAGCCGCTCGCGAAGATCGGCTTCGCCCTCGTGGGCTATGGCTGCACCACCTGCATCGGCAATTCCGGCCCTCTGCCCGAGCCGATCTCCGAGGCGATCGCCAAGGGCAAGCTCGTGGTGGTCTCCGTGCTCTCCGGCAACCGCAATTTCGAGGGTCGGGTCCACGCCCAGGTCAAGGCCAACTACCTGGCCTCGCCACCGCTCGTCGTGGCCTACGCGCTCGCCGGCTCGATCCGCCGCGACATCACGAACGAGCCCCTCGGCATGGATCGCGACGGCCGGCCGGTCCGTCTGGCCGACATCTGGCCGAGCCCGCAGGAGGTCGACGCGGCCGTGCGGGCCGGCGTCACGGCCGATCTGTTCCGCAAGTCCTACGCCCGGGTCTTCGAAGGCGACGAGCGCTGGGCGGCGATCGGCGGCGGCGAGTCCGGCCTCACCTATCGCTGGGACGATCGCAGCACCTATGTCCGCCGGCCGCCCTATTTCGACGGCATGAGCCGCGAGCCGCCGGCGAGCCTCGCCGACATCGAGGGCGCGCGGATCCTGGCGCTCCTGGGCGACAGCATCACGACCGACCACATCAGCCCGGCCGGCAACATCGCCCGCGACAGCCCGGCCGCGGAATATCTCCAGAGCTATCAGGTCCTACCAAAAGACTATAATCAATATGGTGCCCGGCGCGGCAATCACGAGGTGATGATGCGCGGCACCTTCGCCAACATCCGGATCAAGAACGAGATGTTGGGCGGTAAAGAGGGCGGCCGGACCATTCTCCACCCGGACGGCGTGGAGATGTGGATCTACGACGCGGCCATGCGGTACAAGGAGCGCGGCGTGCCGGTCGTCGTGATCGGTGGACAGGAATACGGCACCGGCAGTTCGCGCGACTGGGCCGCCAAGGGACCCGCTCTGCTCGGTGTGCGCGCGGTCATCGCCGAGAGCTTCGAGCGCATCCACCGCTCGAACCTCGTGGGGATGGGCGTCCTGCCGCTCGAGTTCACCGGCGGCAAGAACCGCAAGACGCTCGGGCTCGACGGCAGCGAGGTCGTCGACATCCTGGGCCTGTCGGCCGGTCTGCGGCCGCGCATGACGCTCGAGGCGGTGATCCACCGGAAGGACGGCTCGTCCGAGCGGATCGAGCTGCGTTGCCGGGTCGATACCGCCGACGAGGTCGAGTACATGCGGCACGGCGGCATCCTGCACTACGTGCTGCGGATGCTGCTGGCCCAGGACGAGGTCGCCGGTCGGGCCTGAGCCTCGCCGTCCTCGAGAGGGCCGGCCGCGACGTCCGGTCGCAGCCGGCCCACCTCGCGACGCAAGCTTGGCGCAAGCTGGGCACGCGACGAACCTCCTCGCCGGCGCCGGTGGACACGACCGCCGAGCCGTAGCCTGGAGGTGAGGATGGTCGAGGCCCTCTCTCGGGTCGCGGCGCTGGCGGGCGTGGTCGCCCTCGCCGCTCCGGCCCAAGCCGCTCCGAGTGTCACGATGATGGCCGACAGTTGTGCCGTCTGCCACGGCACCGACGGCCGCAGCACCGGCGAGATCGACAGTTTGGCCGGCATGTCTGCGCGCGAACTCATCGAAGAGATGAACGAGATGATCGCCGACCCGCACGAGGGTCGGCTCATGGGTATCGTGGCGAAGGGCTTCAGCTTCCAGGAGATGCAGGCCCTGGGCCAATATTTCCAGAGCCTCGGGGGTGCGAAGAAGACGAAGGGGGCGAAGGAGAAGAGCGATGACTGAGCTCGCCCGTCGCTCTTTGCTGGCCGGCGCGGCCGCCTTGGCCGTCGCCGCGCCGAGGCGCCCGTCGCTCGCGGCCGCCCCGAGCGTCGTGATCGCCGGCGCCGGGTTCGCCGGTGCCACCTGCGCGAAATATCTGCGCAAATACGCCCCCGGCATTGCCGTCACGCTGGTCGACCGGAACCCGATCCACGTCGCCTGCCCGGGGAGCAACGAGGTGTTGGTCGGCCTCAAGCGGATCCAGGACCTCCAGCGCAACGTGTCGAGCATGGCCCGCGGTCGCGGCGTGAGCTTCGTTCAGGGCGAGATCGCGAGCATCGATCCGGCGCGCCGGTCGATCCGTCTGAGCAACGGCCAGACCCTGGCCGGCGACGCCCTGGTCGTGGCGCCCGGCATCGGCTTCCGCTGGGGCGCTGTCCAGGGCTACACGCAGGCGACCGAAAGCACGCTACCGCACGCCTGGATCGCCGGGCCCCAGACCGAGACCCTCTCCCGTCGCCTGCAGGGTCTCCCCGCTAACCCGACCGTCATCGTCACCGTTCCGCGCGCCCCGTACCGCTGTCCACCCGCTCCCTACGAGCGAGCGAGCCTGATCGCCTGGTACCTCGCCAAGAGCGGCAAGCGCGGCCGGGTTCTGATCCTCGATGCCAACGACAGCTTCCCCAAGCAGGCGGTCTTCGAGGAGGTCTGGCGCACGCTCTATCCGGGCGCCGTGCAGCGCGTTCCGGCAAGCCAGGACGGCGAGGTCGTGGCGATCGATGCCGCCAATCGCATCGCCCGCACCCGCACGCAGAGCTACCAGGGCCACCTCCTGAACGTCATCCCGCCCCAGCAGGCGGGTCCGCTCGCCCAGGCCGCGGGGCTCACCGACAACACCGGTTGGTGCCCGGTGGACCCCAGGACCTTCGAATCGAACCGGGTGAGCGGGGTCTGGGTGATCGGCGATTCGGCGCTCACGAACCTGCCGCGTTCGGCCGCAGCCGGCATGGGGGCGGCGAAGGTTGCGGCCGCCGCCATCGCGACGCGGCTCGTCGGCCGGGCCGCCGACGAGCCGCTCATCATCAACACCTGCTACAGCACGGTGGCCAAGGGCCAAGCCATCGGCATCGTCACCGTCTTCGGGCTCCAGGGCAGCCAGTTCGCCGCGCGCAACGGCGCCACCGGCACGACCCCGGTCGGCGCAGGGGCGGGCTATTGGCGCGAGGAATACGAGGACGCCGTCGGCTGGTGGCGAAACATGCTGGCCGACGCGTTCAATCCCTGAGAACGGTCGCCGGCTCGGGCTCGGGGACCAGGTGGCGAACCTCGAGCGAGAGCCGGCGCCGGAGCTCCTCGGCCACGATCGCCCGGTGGCAACGGGCCGGGTCGGCCTCGAGGCAGAGCAGGCACAGACGCTTGCCGGCCCCGAGCAGCGATTCGAGCGTGGCCAGGTCGGCCTGGGCCTCGAGGCCTTCGAGGTGCTCACGGAAGATTCGCTCGAACTGCTCGAGCCGGCCGGCTCGCGCCGCTTCGCGGCCGGCGGCGGGTGTGCCGAGCCCCTTGAGGTGTCGGTAGCCGATCCCCGCCTCCCCCAGAGCCGCCGCGAGTGTCCCCTTCGAGAAGCCGGGCCGGCGGGAGGCCGGCACCGCCCGGACGTCCACGAGGAGCTCGATCCCGACCGCGCGCAGGGTCGCGATCAAGCCCTCGGGGTTCGCCCCGGCGTAGCCGATCGTCCAGAGCGTCGTCACGGGATCGAGCCGCCGGCGCTCCGCCCGGGGTGCCGGCTTCGACCGCTCACGTCTTGAAGTAGCGCCGTGCCCGGCGCTCGGCGTCCGCCATCGCCTCCTCGGGCGTCATCTTCCCGGCGCAGACGTTCTGGAACATGTTGAGCACCACGAAATCGGCCTTGGCGGCGGCCGCGGCTTCCGACGGCCGGCCCTTGTAGCTCTGCGGCAGGGCCTTGCGCATCACGTTCTTGTAGGGCTCGTGCTTGGGATCGGCCGACCAGACAGGGGCCGCATCGTAGGCCTGGAGGGGGTGGCACCAATAACCGATCGAGGCGTCCATCCAGGGTGAATATTGCTCCTCCTCCATCATGAAGCGCAGATATTCCTTGGCGGCGTTCGGGTATTTCGACGACTTGAGGATGATCGCGTTGATCACGAGCGCACCCTGGGTCGGGAAACCGACCGGCCCCACCGGGAAGTCGCCGTGATCGATGTCCTCGGCCATGGCCTGCAGTGCGGGGTCCTTGCTCGTCTTGGCGGCGTAGTAGATCGAGATGCCGTTGGTCGTCAGGCTGATCTCGCCCGCCAGGAACGCCTTGTTGTTGGAAGGATCGAGCCAGGCGAGCGTGCCGGGCACGAAGGTCTCGTAGAGCGCCTTGGCGTAGAGCAGCGCCTCTTTCGTCTTCGGATTGTTGATGATGACTCGGCTCTCCTCGTCGATCAGCGCGGATCCGTAGCCCCAGAGCACCCAGTCGGTCCAACCGCCGTCGCCCACCGCGTTGCCGAGCGCGAAACCGCAAGGATGGCCGATCTTCTGCAGCCCCCGGCAGAGCTCGAGGAATCCCGGGAAGTCCTTGGGAATCCCGTCGAAGCCGGCCTGCTTCACCCAGGAGCGCCGATAGACCATGGTCGAGCCGGCACCACCGACCGGCAGCGAGATCCATTGCCCCTTGGCGTTCGTGCCGTAATGCTTCGCCACGGGGAACCAGCCACCGTACTTCGCGCCCAGATAATTGGCGAGATCGTCCATCGGCACGAGCTTCTGCTCGAAAAGATGCGGATCCTCTTGCCATGCCAGGATGACGTCGGGCCCGCTGCCGATGTTGGCGGCCACTGCGGTCTTCGGCCGGAGGTCCTCCCAACTCTCGCTGTCTACCTTGACCTCGATGCCGGTTGCCTCGGTGAACTTCTTGGTGTTGGCGAGCCACAACGTCTCGTCACCCTGGACGAACTTGGCGGGCCGCAGCACCCGCAGGCTCGCCCCCTTCTCGATGGCGAACTTGGGCGGGGGTACGTCCTTCACGGCGATCCGGGCCGCCGCGTTCCGCCCCAAGAGGCCCATGGCCGCGAGCCCCCCGATACCCAGAGCGAGGGTGCGGCGACGGTCGACCACGTGCATCGTTCGGCCTCCCTTTCTTGGTCTCAGAGCTCTTCCCACACCTCGATTTTCGTCTCGTCGAGGTCGGGAAACAAGCCCGGTCGCTCGTCGAGGGCGATCTCACCGTCCCGCGGCAGGATCGGATCGCGGAACCAGTGGAGATGGATGGCGTTCCACTTGACGAGATATTCCTGCCAGGGGGTGAGGATAGGCGATTGCAGGACCGAGAAGACGGAGTTCACCGGCGTCGAGTGGCCGTGCGGGATGCAGATCACGTCGTGTGCGGTCGTGAGCGCCGCGATCTTCAAGGTCTCGCTGAGCCCGCCACACCAGAACGGATCGGGCTGGTAGACGTCGAGCGCGTCCTTCTCGAGGAAACGCAGCATGCCCCAGCGGGTATAGTCGTGCTCGGCACCGGCGATCGGGATCCGGACCCGCTCCTTGATCCGCCGGTAGGTCGCGATACGGTCCGGCATCGCCGGCTCTTCGATCCAGGTCGGCCGATACTCCTCGATGCGTTCGGCCAACGCCAAGAGATAGGGGTAATCGAAGCTCTGCCAGCAATCGAGCATGATCGGATAGTCGTCGCCGAGCGTCTCGCGCAGCGTGCGGACGAGCTCGACGTTCTTGGCGAGACCTTCGGGGCCACTCGCCGGCCCGTGACGGAAGAACCATTTCTGCGCCTTGAAGCCGCGTTCGCGGTAGGCGAGCGCCCGCTCGCGCACCTTGCCCGGATCGAGGACGGCGTAACCCAGCATCGAGGCGTAGGCCGGCGTGGACCGCCGGGTCGGCCCGCCCAGAAGCCGCCAGACCGGCTGGCCGAGCCAGCGCCCCTTGAGATCCCAGAGCGCACAGTCGACCACCGAGACCGCGAACATCGCCTCGCCCTGCCGGCCGTGCACGAGCGTGCGGTGCATGAGGTCCCAGAGGAACTCGCTCGCGAGCGGATCCTTGCCGACGAGCAGCGGCCGCAGGGTCGTGGTGACGAACCGCGCGCAGGGCTCCCGGAACGGGCCGGCGAGCCCGCTCGGGCCCTCGTCGGTCTCGATGAACAGGAAATAGGCCGCGATCTTGAGCCGGCGGTCGTCGAGCTGGATGCCACCCTCGTCGAGCCGCCCCTCGAAGCGACCCTCGAAGCGGAATTCCGGATAGACGTCGACCGGTCGGCAGAGCCGCTCCTCCCAGAACGGGCCCTCGGTCGCGAGCGTGCTCTCGATGCGGCGCACGCGGAGTGCCGTGATTTTCATGGACACCTCCCCGCTCGCCACGCCTAGCACGCGGCTCGCTGCCCGACCACCTTCACCACCGCCGGGCTGCCCGTCGGGTCGACCCGACGGATCCACGTCCGCTACGGCGACGTACCCGGCGCGTTCGAGGCACGGAGGACGGGAATGGAGCGTGCTGTTCTCGACGAACCGGGGCGGGACCTGCTGTTCCGCGCCGCACGGACCCACAGCGCCTGGCTCGATCGGCCGGTCGAGGAAGCCAAGCTCGTCGAGCTCTACGAGCTGTTGAAATGGGGCCCCACGAGCGCCAACGGCCAGCCGCTCCGCGTCCTCTTCCTCAAGAGCCGTGCCGCCAAGGAGCGGCTTCGGCCGGCGCTCTCGCCCGGCAACGTCGCCAAGACGATGGCGGCACCGGTCACCGCGATCCTGGCATACGACACCCGCTTCTTCGAGTTCCTACCGAAGACCTTCCCGCACGAGCCCGAGGCGGTCTCCTGGTTCAGCGGGCCGGGCAAGGAGAGCGCCGCTCTCGAGACCGCCTTCCGCAACGGCAGCCTCCAGGGCGGCTATTTCATCCTGGCGGCCCGGGCGGTCGGGCTCGACTGCGGGCCGATGTCCGGCTTCGATCGAGCCCGGGTCGACGCCGAGTTCTTCCCCGACGGCCGGCTGCGCTCCAATTTCCTGTGCAATCTCGGCTACGGCGATCCCGCCCGCCTGCCGCCCAGGAACCCCCGGCTTTCCTTCGCGGAGGCCTGTCGCATCCTCTGAGCGGGCGCGCGAGGTCCATGGCGGACGCGTGAAATCGTCGTTAGCCCGTCCGTCCTCTGGCCAGAAAAACCCCGTATTATCAAGACCTTGCCCGTATCGCTCGGGCCGGCCTCGGGGCCGTCGCGTTCATGTGAGCTCGTCCCCCGTTGATCCAGGACCATTTTGGTCCCGTATTATGGGACGAGGTCGGTGGGGCCGCGGGCCCCGACCCGGCCGGAGCGATGGAGGCACCATGGTGGCGTGCTCGCAGACGGCGGACACCACCCGCGCAAATCGGAAACTGGTCCGCGAGTCGATGGCCGCGCCGCTGCTCGAGCGCGAGCACGAGCGCGAGCTCGCCGTGCGCTGGCGACAGAACCGGGACGAGAAGGCCCTGCACGAACTCGTCCAGTCCTATATGCGGCTCGTGATCAGCACCGCCAGCCGTTTCAAGAACTACGGCCTTCCCCAGGCCGACCTCGTGCAGGAAGGCGTGGTGGGCCTCATGCAAGCGGCCGCCCGCTTCGAGCCCGAGCGCGACGTCCGTTTCTCCACCTACGCCGCTTGGTGGATCCGCTCGGCCATGCAGGACTACATCCTGCGCAACTGGTCGGTCGTGCGGACCGGGACGACGGCTGCCCAGAAGTCGCTGTTCTTCAACCTCCGCCGGCTGCGCGCCAAGATCGAGGAGGGGACCGGCGGCCGGTTGGACGACAACGGCCGCGCCCGGATCGCCGAGCAGCTCGGTGTGTCGCGGGCCGACGTCGAGGACATGGAGATGCGGCTCTCGGGCGGCGACCAGTCGCTCAACGCCGCCATCGGTCCCGACGGCGAGGACGCCTGGCAGGACTTCCTGGCCGACGATCGGCCCACGCCCGAGGAGAGCGTGGCCGAGCTGCGCGACGGCCGGCGGCGATCGGCCTGGCTCGCCTCCTCGCTCATGGAGCTCAACGAGCGCGAGCGGATCATCATTCGCGAGCGCCGGTTGCGGGAGGAGGGCAGCACGCTCGAGGAGCTCGGCGTCAAGCTCGGCATCAGCAAGGAGCGGGTGCGGCAGATCGAGCATCGCGCTCTCATGAAGCTCAAGGCCGCCCTCCTCCGGCAGGTCGAGCACCCGGCCGATCTCGCCCTGCTCGGCGCCACGCCGGCCTGAGCGCGGCGGCGAGGGGGGTGGCGCAGCGCCGGGGCGATCCGCCGCGGCTCGCGCCGGCCGCGGCCGCCGACCCTGGACAAAGCGCCTCGGACGGCCAACATCCGGGGCCGGTCGGGCGGCGGC
>DAIOUO010000005.1:33199-36498 GCA_036759485.1 Geminicoccaceae bacterium
CGCATGTGCTGCTCATAGTGCGCCCGCGCGAACTCGTTCTGCGCGCCGGCGCCGTGATGCTGGCTCTTGCGACCGCCGCGACGGGGTCCGCCTCCGCGCGCGACAAGGACGGCTCGTTCGCCGTCAAGGGCGTGGGCAACGAGACCTGCGCCGCACTGCTCCAGGCCTTCAAGGAGAAGAAACCGGGGGTCGAGGCCTACATCAACTGGCTCGAGGGCTTCCTCACCGGCCTCAACGACGCCACGCCGCAGACCTACGACACGGCACCCTGGCAATCGCCGGTCATCCTCTTCGAGCTCACCGCGCGGTACTGCGACCAGAACAAGGAAGCGCGCCTGATCCAGGCCGCCAAGGCGGTCGAGCAGGTGATCCGCCCCTTCCGCCTGGCGCAGCGCTCGCCGGTCGTCGAGATCAAGGTCGGCGACCGCACGATGCGGCACTACCAGGACACGATTCGCCGCGCCCAGGAGATCCTGATCAAGGCCGGCCTCCTCGGCGGGAAGGCGGACGGGTCCTGGGGGGCCAAGACGCAGCAGGCCTTCGAAGCCTATCAGGAGCGCTCCGGTCTCAAGAAGACCGGCCTGCCGGACCAGGAGACGCTTTTCAAGCTGTTCTTCGAAGCCCGCCAGGCCGCCGTCGCCGAAGAGCCGCGCAGCCAACAGGCGCCCGCGCGCCAGCCGGCCCGTCAGCAGCAACAGCAGGGCGGCGGCCGGCCGCCGGCCGCCCCGGCCGCCGGCCAGGGCCAGGCTCCGGCGAGCCAGCCCTCCCTCAACCTCCAGGTCCGTTGAGCGCATCGGCGCCCGCCGCCGCCCGCCAGGCGGCGAGGAAGGTGCGGGCGCGCTCGGCGACCCGGGCGGGCCCGTCGCCGGGCCGGTAGAGTGCCGAGCCCAGGCCGAAGCCGTCCGCCCCGGCGGCGCGGAACGCTGCCATGGTCTCGGGCGTGATTCCGCCCACCGGGAAGAGGCGGGTGCCCGCGGGCAGCACCGCCTTGAGCGCCTTCACGACCGCTGGGCCCAGCATCTCGGCCGGGAACAGCTTCAATCCATCGGCGCCGCTGTCGAGCATCGCGAAGGCCTCGGTGGGCGTCGCCACGCCCGGGATCGCGAGGAGCCCCCGCGCCTTGGCCTCCCGTACGATCGCGGGATCGGCGTGCGGTGTGACGATCAGCCGGCCACCCGCCTCCGCCACCTCGGCCACCTCCGACGCGCGACGGAGCGTTCCCGCACCCACCAGCGCCCGCCCCTCGAGCACCCGGGCGAGCCGGGCGACACTCGCGAGCGGGTCGGGCGAATTGAGCGGCACCTCGACGATCCGGATCCCCGCCTCGAGCAGGGCGAGGCCGATCGGCTCGGCCTCCTCCGGCCGCACGCCCCGGAGGATCGCCACGAGCGGCGGTTCGGGAAGGACGTCGGGCCCGCTCATGGGCTCCCCGCATCGACGAGGCCTGCGAGCCGTGCGAGCCGGTACTGACCGCGCGCGGCGGCATCGCTCGAGGCCGGCAGGTGGGCCCGGCCGGCGAGCTCGAGGGCTCGGGCGTAGCGCGCCACGAGCGCCGGCTCCCCGACCAGCACGACCGGCCCATGGGGCCCGCCGAGCGCCGCCGCTTCGCGGAGCTCGCTGCCGATCAGGAGCCCCGAGAGGTAGCTCGCCACCGCCTCCTCTCGAAGCTCGCCCGCGAGCACGAGCGCGCGTGCCGAGAACAGTCGGGCGAGAGTGCCACCACTGCCGGCTTCGGGCCGAAGTCCGACCCGAACACCGCGGGCGAAACCCTCCTCCTCGGCCTCGCCCCTGGCGAGCCGACCGAGGATCGAGTGGGCCATGAGCACGGCGAAGAGCTCGCCCGTCATGAAGGTCGAAAAACCGCGCACTTCGCCGGCCTCGATCGTCACCCATTTGCTGTGCGTCCCCGGCAGCACGATCGTACGCGCCTCGGGGATCTCGGCGATCGCGCCGAGGATCTGGGTCTCCTCCCCCCGCAACACGTCGGGCAACCCGTCCGGGCGACGCGCCGAGAGGCCCGGCACGAGATGGACCGTCCGACCGTCGGCCAGCCGCAGCGTGGCGAGCGCCCGGGCGAGCCGCTCCGGACCGACGGGGCAGGGCAGGTAGGGCAGTTCGCACCAGCCCTGCCGGCTCGTGACCATGCCGGAGAGAATCAGCGGCAGCCGCGGATGATCGGCGAGCCAGGTGCCGAGGAGCTCGCGAAGGCGCGCTTCGAAGCCGCCCGGCGGCACCTGCAGGATGCCGGCCGGTGCCGACAGCCGGTCGAGAACCGCGCCACTCCTGTCGATCAGGCAGGCACGGAACGAGCTCGTCCCCCAATCGACGCCGACGAGTACGGGTTCGCTCACCGGCCGGCCTCGCCCGCGAGGAAGGCCTCGACCGCCGCATGCGTCGGCAGCGGTGCCACCGCACCGAAGCCCGTGGTGGCGAGCGCGGCCGCGGCATTCGCCCAACGCCCGGCGGCGAACGGATCGCCGGTCCGCAGATACTCGGCGAGAAAGGCCCCGTCGAAAGCGTCGCCGGCGCCGGTCGCATCGACCGCCTGGACCCGATGGGGGGCGAGCCGTTCGCGCCGTTCGGCCGTCGCCACGAGAGCCCCGGCGGCACCGAGCGTGAGCGCGACGATCGAAGGCCCGAGCCCGAGATAGAAATCGACGATCCGGTCGGGGTCCTCGAGGCCGCTGAGCGCCCGCGCATCGTCCAGCCCGGGCAGGAGGATCGTCGCTTGGCGGGCCGCCTCGTTGACGATCGCCCGGGCCCGGGGTGCGGGCCAGAGCCGGGGCCGATAATTGGTGTCGTAGGCGACGATCCCGCCCGCCGACCGGACGATCTCGAAAGCCCGGAACACGGTGTCGCAGGCCGTGCTCGAGATCGCCTGGCTGATCGCCGAGGCGTGCAGGATACGAGCCTGCCGCAGCCAGGCCTCGGGCAGCTCCTCCGGCCGCATGCGGCTCGCCGCCGAGCCGTTCCGCAGATAGCTGAAGCTGTGGCCGGCGGGCCCGTGGCCGACGAAATAGGCCCCCGTCGGGGCCACGGGGTCGCGCGGCACCAGCGAGGCATCGACACCCTCCCGCCGCCACAGCTCCATGAACGTATCGCCGAAGGCATCCGCACCGAGCCGGGTCCAATAACCGACCCGCAGCCCCTGGCGGGCGGCGGCGATCGCGCAGTTGGAGGTGTCGCCGCCGTGGCCGAGCAGCAGCTCGGGCTCCCCCGGCCGCGTCTGGTTGAGTTCGACCAGGGGCTCGCCGATGCACACGAGATCGAGGCTCAAACGTCGTCCCCCCGAGCGAGCT
>DAIOUO010000006.1:0-31095 GCA_036759485.1 Geminicoccaceae bacterium
GTGCTGGGGGGTGGGGTGGCCCTCGAGCTCTTCGCCGGCAATGGTCGGCCCGACTTCGACGACGCGGGCGACCGCTATCTGGCGCTCCTCGAGCTGGCCCGCCGCTACCCGGAGGCCCGCATCCTCTTCACGGGCGGTATCGGCCGGATCGAGGGGGCAGCGGTGGCCGAGGCCGACGCGATCGAGGCCTTGTGGGCCCGGCACGGCCTGCCGCGCGAACGGCTCCTCCTCGATCGCGCCGCCCGCAACACGATCGAGAACGCGATCAACGCCAAGGCGATCGCCGCGCCGAAGCCGGGCGAGACCTGGCTGCTCGTGACCTCGGCCAAGCACCTGCCGCGCTCGATCGGCTGCTTCCGCGCCGTGGGCTTTCCCGTGACACCCTTCCCGGTGGATTTCCGAACCGGGGGTCCGCCGAGCCCGCTCGACGACCTCAGGGTCTCGGAGCGGCTCTACGAACTCGACGAGGCGATGTACGAATGGTTCGGCCTTCTCTACTATCGGTTGCTGGGCCACACGAACGAGCTGTTCCCGGGACCCGCCGCATGAGACCGCGCCCGGGCCCGGCCTCGCTGCTGCTCCTGGCCGCGCTCCTCGGCGCACCGGCGGCGGCCCAGGAGTCCACCCCGGCGAAGGAGCTGTTCGGCTCGATCACCGCGCCGGCCCCGCCGCTGCCGGGAGCGGCCCGCGTGGTCGGCAGCCACGCCCGCGGCTGCCTCGCCGGTGCGGTGGGGCTGCCCGTCGACGGGCCCGGCTGGCAGGCGATGCGGCTCTCGCGCAACCGAACCTTCGGCCATCCGCGCCTGGTCGCCCTGATCGAGCGGCTGGCCCGGGAAGCACGGGCAGACGGCTGGCCGGGTCTCCTCGTGGGCGACCTCGCCCAGCCGCGCGGCGGGCCCATGCTGACCGGCCACGCCTCGCACCAGATCGGCCTCGATGCCGACATCTGGCTCACGCCGATGCCCGAGCGGCGGCTCAGCGAGGAGGAGCGCGAGACCCTGCCGGCGGTATCGATGCTGCGCGAGGGCAGCCGTAGGGTCGACCCGACCCGCTTCGGGCCGGTGCAGGTCGCGCTGATCCGCCGCACCGCCTCCTATTCCGAGGTGGCGCGGATCTTCGTCCACCCCGGGATCAAGCAGGCGCTCTGCGAGCGCGCCGGGCCGGACCGGGCTTGGCTCGCCAAGGTCCGGCCCTGGTGGGGGCACGACAGTCATTTCCACGTCCGCCTGCGCTGCCCCGAGAGCGAGCCCCTCTGCCGCGACCAGGATCCGCCGCCCGAGGGCGACGGTTGCGGGGCGGAGCTCGCCTGGTGGCTGTCGGACGAGCCCTGGCGGCCGAAGCCCCCCGGGCCGCCGCCCAAGCCGCTTCTGTTGGCCGATCTCCCGGCCGAGTGTGGAACGGTGCTCCTGGCGCGCTGAGCCGGCCCCGGCGCGGCTCAGCGCTGCTCCGCGGGGCCGCGCGGCGGTGCGGTCAGCCTGTGGATCAGCACGAAGATGTTGACCACGCCGAACAGGAAGAGGAGGAGGCCCGCCAGGTGGATGGCGGCGTCCTTGGCACCGGAAGCCAGGAACAGGCCGAGGATCGCGAGGAAGCCCATCACCACCCCGTAGATCGCCGCCGCCATCGCCGCCTCTCCTCTCGTGCCGCCGACGCGCTTCGATGTGGGCTCAGCCCGCCGGCTCGACCAGATCGCGGTAGGCGTGCCAGGAGGCGAAGCCCAGAAGCGGCAGGACCACGAGGAGGCCCAAGAAGAGAGTCACGAGCCCCGCGATCGTGAAGGCGACGATCAGCGCCGCCCAGAACAGGAGCGGGAAGAAATTGACCTGGACCGCCTCGAAGCTCTTGACGATCGCATCGATCACGTTGACCTCGGGCCGGTCGAGCAGGAGCGGGATCGAGACGACGCTCATCGAGAAGGCGATGAAGGCGAGGATCCCGCCGACCGCGGTGCCGATCACGAGGAAGGGCAAGGCTTCCGCCTCGAGGAAGGTCTCGGCGAACAGGTTCTCGAAGGAAGGCGGGTTGCCGCCGAAATAGAGCATGAAGAGCATCGCCGCGAACCGCGCCCAGGCGAACATGAGGAGCAGGAGTGCTACGCCCATGAGCGCGATCTGGCTCGTGTTGCGCCGGAACGCCGCGAGCGCTTCGAACAGCGTGGTCATCTGCCCGACCTCGCGGCGACGGGCGGCCTCGTAGAGCCCGACGGTGAGGATCGGCCCGACGATCAAGAACCCGCCCAGGAGCGGCAGGACGAGGTAGAGCATCCCCGCCCACCAGAGGCCGAACAGGACGAGATAGCCCGTCACCGCGGCCAACAAGCCGTAGAAGACCCCGAGCGCCGGGTTGGCGAGGAAGTCCTGCCAGCCCGCGGCCAGCCAACGCCAGGGCTGGTCGAGCTCGATCCTCCGGATCCGGATCGCCGGCGAACGCACACCGGCCGTCGTCGCTTCGGCCATGGGATCTCTCCCCCCTGCTCGCGAGCGAGCTTAGCGTGGACGTGGCTTCCCGCCCAGCGCGCCGCGCTCCTAGCGCGAAAGGTCGCAGGGGATTTTGATGCAGATCAAAGAGCGCCAAGCTGGCCTCGGGGACAAGGACCGCGCGGGCGCCGGTGCGACCCGGCCGGTGCGCCCGCCGCAACCGTCGAGGAGTGCTCCATGGCCAGCATCGCTCTGGGCCGTGTCGAGGTCAGAGCCTCGGAATACAACGAAGACGTCGTCCGCTGGTTCACGATCGCCACCATGTTCTGGGGCATCGTGGGCTTTCTGGTCGGCACCTACATCGCCTTTCAGCTCGCCTTTCCGGTCCTCAACCTAGATCTCGAGTGGACCACCTTCGGCCGGTTGCGGCCGTTGCACACCTCCGCCGTGATTTTCGCCTTCGGCGGCAACGCGCTGCTCGCCACCTCGCTCTACGTGGTCCAGCGCACCTGCCGGGCCCCCCTGTTCGGCGGGCCGCTCGCCGCCGCTTTCCTGTTCTGGGGCTACCAGCTCTTCATCGTTCTGGCGGCGCTCGGCTACGTCACCGGCATCACCCAGGGCCGGGAATACGCCGAACCCGAATGGTACGTCGATCTCTGGCTCACGATCGTCTGGGTCGTCTATTTCGTGGTCTTCTTCGGCACGATCCTGACCCGCCGCGAGCCGCACATCTACGTCGCGAATTGGTTCTATCTGGCGTTCATCGTCACCATCGCGATGCTGCACATCGTCAACAACCTCGCGGTCCCGGTCTCGCTGTTCGGCGCGAAGTCCTACTCGCTGTTCGCCGGGGTTCAGGACGCGCTGACCCAGTGGTGGTACGGTCACAACGCGGTCGGCTTTTTCCTGACCGCCGGCTTCCTCGGCATCATGTACTATTTCGTGCCGAAGCAGGCCGAGCGCCCCGTGTACAGTTACCGGCTCTCGATCATCCATTTCTGGGCACTGATCTTCCTCTACATCTGGGCCGGGCCGCACCATCTCCACTTCACCGCCCTGCCGGACTGGGCACAGGTGCTCGGCATGACCTTCTCGGTCATGCTCTGGATGCCGTCCTGGGGCGGCATGATCAACGGCCTCATGACCCTCTCGGGTGCCTGGGACAAGCTGCGGACCGACCCGGTGCTGCGCTTCCTCGTGGTCTCGGTCGCCTTCTACGGCATGAGCACCTTCGAAGGCCCGCTGATGTCGATCCGCCAGGTCAACGCGCTTTCGCACTACACCGACTGGACGGTCGGCCACGTGCATTCCGGAGCGCTCGGCTGGGTCGCCTTCGTCACCTTCGGCGCCGTCTACTATCTCGTGCCGCGACTGTGGCGGGCGCAGCGGCTCTACTCGCTCCGCCTCGTCGAGTGGCACTTCTGGATCGCGACCCTCGGCATCGTCCTCTACATCACCGCGATGTGGGTGTCGGGGATCATGCAGGGGCTGATGTGGCGGTCCTACGACAGCCTCGGCTTCCTGCAGTTCTCCTTCATCGAGACGGTCGAGGCGATGCATCCCTTCTACGTGATCCGCGCCTTCGGCGGGGTGCTCTTCCTGCTCGGCGCGCTGATCATGGCCTACAACCTCTACCGCACCACCAAGGGCGACATCCGCGCCGAAGAGCCGATGCCGGTCGGCGCCGCGGCGCGGCTGGCGCCGGCCGAGTGATCCGGGAGGAAGCCGAGCCATGGCGCTGATCGCCCATCACGAGAAGGTCGAGACCCGGGGGCTCCTCCTCGTCCTCCTCATCCTCGTCACGGTCTCGATCGGCGGGATCGTGCAGATCGCCCCGCTCTTCACGATCGAGAGCACGATCGAGCGGGTGCAGGGGGTTCGGCCCTACACCCCGCTCGAGCTCGCCGGCCGCAACATCTACATCCGGGAGGGCTGCTACAACTGCCACAGCCAGATGATCCGGCCGTTCCGTGACGAGGTCGAGCGCTACGGCCATTACAGCCTGGCGGCCGAGAGCATGTACGACCACCCCTTCCAGTGGGGGTCCAAGCGGACCGGGCCCGACCTCGCCCGGGTCGGCGGCAAATATTCGAACGAATGGCACGTCGCGCACATGGTCAAGCCGCAGAGCGTGGTGCCGGAGAGCATCATGCCCGGCTACGCTTTCCTCCTCCAACGCGAGCTGCGTTTCGACGACGTGGCCGATCATCTGCGCACGCTCAGGAAAGTGGGCGTGCCCTACACCGACGAGATGATCGAGAACGCCAAGGCCGATCTCGTGGCACAGGCCTCGGCCGAGGGGCAGGAGGGCGTGCTCGCTCGCTACCCCAAGGCCGCGGTCGGCGACTTCGACGGTCAGCCCGAGCGGCTCACCGAGATGGACGCGCTGATCGCCTATCTGCAGATCCTCGGCCGCATGGTCGATCTGACCGACGTGCGGATCGAGGATCTCCTGCAGTGAGGCCGCGGCGGTGAGCGATCCGATCGCCGTCCTGCGCGAGCTCTGGATCGTCTGGCTGACGCTCCTCTTCCTCGGGATCGTGGCCTGGACCTTCTGGCCCTCGCGCAAGGAGAAGCTCGAGCGGCACGGCCGCATCCCCTTCGAACACGAGGATTGAGCCCATGCCGACCAAGGTCGAGAAGGACAGCCTGACCGGCACCGAGACCACCGGCCACGAGTGGGACGGCATCAAGGAGTTGAACACCCCGCTGCCGAAATGGTGGCTCTACACCTTCTACGCCACCATCCTGTTCTCGGTGATCTGGTGGATCCTCTACCCCTCCTGGCCGAGCCTGAACGGCCACACCAAAGGCATCCTGGGCTCGAACCAGCGGCTCGAGGTCAAGGAGCGGCTCGCCCAGGCGCGCGCCAAACAGCAGGTCTGGCTCGACAAGATCGCCGCCAAGAGCCCGGCCGAGATCAAGGCCGACCCCGAGCTCGCCCGCTTCGCCATGGTGGGCGGGGCCGCCGCGTTCGGCACCAACTGCGCGCCCTGCCACGGCGTGGGCGGCGCCGGCCAGGGCTTCTTCCCCGCGCTCGTGGACGACGATTGGATCTGGGGCGGCACCCTCGAGGCGATCGAGGCGACGATCCGCCACGGCATCCGCAACGCCGACGATCCCGAGGCGCGGACGAGTGCGATGCCCGCCTTCGGCGCCGACGGCATCCTCGACCGTGGCCAGATCCGCGACGTCACCCAGTTCGTGCTCGGCCTCTCGGGTGGGGCCGTGGACAGGGCGGCGGCCGAGCGCGGTGCGCCGCTCTACGCCGAGAACTGCGCCTCCTGTCACGGCGAGGCCGGCGAGGGCAACCCGGACCTCGGTGCGCCGAACCTCAAGGACGCGATCTGGCTCTACGGTGGCACGGCGGAGAAGATCGAGGCACAGATCTGGCGGCCGAAGCTCGGCGTGATGCCGGCCTGGCAGGGACGACTCCCCGAAGAGACGATCAAGATGCTGACCGTCTATGTCCACGCCCTCGGCGGGGGCCGATAGCCGAGGACGGTGGGTTTCTCCTCCGATCGCATCGTCGGACGGGCCTTCGGGCCCGTCCTTCTTTTCGAAGCGCAGGGCGGGCGAGATCGCGAGCCGGTCGGCCGCGCCGAGCGGACCGGCGGCGGGCTTGCGGACGCGGCCGGTCGCGGGCAGAGCAGGGCTCCGTGAGCCCGCCCCCGATCGTCCACCATCCGGCCTATGCGGCACCCTTGCCCGCCGGGCACCGCTTCCCGATGGGCAAGTTCGCCGCCCTCGCCGCCCTCCTGCGCGCCCGGGGCCACCTGTCCGAGCACAACCTCGTCTCGCCCCAGCCGATCGATCCCGACCGGCTGGCGCTGGCCCACGATCGCGGCTGGATCGAGGCCGTGCTCGCCGCGAGGGTCGAACCGGCCGCCGAGCGCCGCCTCGGCCTGCCGGTGAGCCCGGCGGTGGCGTTGCGAGCCCGCGCCGCCTCCGGCGGCACGCTCGCCGCCGCCCGGCTCGCCCTCGAGCACGGGCTCGCGCTCAACGCCGCGGGCGGCAGCCACCACGCGCAGCGTGCCGGCGGGGCCGGCTTCTGCGTCTTCAACGATCTCGCGGTCGCGAGCCTCTCGTTGCTCGCCGAGGGCCGGGTGCGGCGGGTGCTGATTCTCGACCTCGACGTGCATCAGGGCGACGGCACGGCCGCGATCCTCGAGGGCGAGCCGCGCGTGACTACCGTCTCGGTGCATTGCCGCTGCAACTGGCCGGCCCGCAAGCGGCAGTCGAGCCTCGATGTGGCGCTCGACCCCGGCACCGGCGATCGGGCCTATCTCGAGCTCCTGGCCGGACTCCTGCCGGGCCTCCTGCGCCGCGGCGCCCCCGATCTCGTGCTCTACGATGCCGGGGTGGATCCGCACGAGCGGGACCGGCTCGGCCGGCTCGCGCTCTCCGATCGGGGGCTCGCCGAGCGCGACCGGCTCGTGCTCGAGGCCTGCCGCGCCGCCAACGTGCCGGTCGCCTGCGTGATCGGCGGCGGCTACGAGGAGGATCTCCGCTCGCTCGCCGAGCGCCATGCGATCCTGTTCGAGGTGGCGGCCGATCTCAGCCGGCGGCCGAGGCGCCCGGCAGGATCTTGCCGGGGTTCATGATGCCGAGCGGGTCGAGGGCGCGCTTGAGGGCGGCCATGACCTCGACCGCAGCCCCGTGCTCCTTCACGAGGCTCGCGATCTTGCCCATCCCGATACCGTGCTCGCCCGTGCAGGTGCCGCCCATCGCGAGCGCCCGGCGGACGAGCCGCTCGTTGACCGCCTCGGCACGGGCGATCTCCTCCCGGTCCTCGGGATCGACCAGGAGCACGAGGTGGAAATTGCCGTCCCCCACATGGCCCACGATCGGCGCGACCACCTTCGCCTCCTCGAGGTCGCGGCGGGTCTCCTCGATGCACTCGGCGAGCCGCGAGATCGGTACGCACACATCGGTCGCCCAGCCCTTGGCGCCGGGCCGCAGCGCGAGCGCCGCGTAATAGGCGTCGTGGCGGGCCTGCCAGAGGCGGTTGCGGTCCTCGGGCCGGGTCGCCCAGCGGAAGGCCGAGCCGCCCTCCTCGGCGGCGATGGCGCCCACCGCCTCGGCCTGCTCGGCGACGCCGGCCTCGCTACCGTGGAACTCGAGGAACAGGGTGGGCGCCGGCTCGAACCCCTCGAGCCGGGCGAAGCGGATGCAGGCCTCCATCTGGACCGGGTCGAGCAGTTCGATGCGGGCCACCGGGATGCCCGCCTGGATCGTCTGGATGACCGTGCGCACCGCCGCCTCGACGCTCGGGAAGGCGCAGACCGCGGCCGAGATCGCCTCGGGCAGGGGGTGGAGCCGTAGCCGCACCTCGGTGATCACGCCGAGCGTTCCCTCCGAGCCCACGAAGAGCCGGGTCAGATCGTAGCCGGCGGCGGATTTGCGGGCGCGACCGCCGGTGCGGATCACCCGCCCGTCGGCGAGCACGACCCCGAGGCCGAGCACGGCCTCGCGCATGGTCCCGTAGCGCACGGCGTTGGTGCCCGAGGCACGGGTCGCGGCCATCCCGCCGATCGTCGCGTCCGCCCCCGGATCGATCGGGAAGAAGAGGCCCAGATCCCGCAGATGGGCGTTGAGCTGCTTGCGGGTGACGCCCGCCTCGACCAGCACGTCCTGGTCCTCGGCGTTGGTCTCGAGGATCCTGCGCATGCCCGAGAGATCGATCGAGAGGCCGCCTCGAGGTGCCGCGACGTGCCCCTCGAGCGAGGTCCCGACCCCGAAGGGAATCACCGGGAACCGGTGGGCGGCGCAGATCTCGACGGCGAGTGCGACTTCGGCCGTGCTCGAGGCGAACAGCACCGCATCGGGCGGCAGGCAGGGCCGGAAGGCCTCGCCCCGGCCGTGCTGCTCGCGCACTCCGGGGTTGGTCGACAGCCGGTCGCCGAAGCGCTGCCGGAGTGCCGCGATCGCCGCCGCCCGAGCCGCCGGGTCCATCACCGTTCCCTCGCTCATCCGCGCTCTCCCCGCGCTCCCGCGGCCCCCTTCTAGCGCCGCCCCGGGCCCGCCGACGAGAGCGCACCTCAGCCGGTGGCGAAGCTCTCGACCAGGCTGCCGACGAGGAGCGCCCAGCCGTCCACGAGCACGAAGAAGATCACCTTGAAGGGCAGAGAGATCATCACCGGCGGCAGCATCATCATGCCCATGCCCATGAGGATGCAGGCGACCACGAGGTCGATCACCAGGAACGGCACGAAGACGATGAAGCCGATCTCGAAGGCGCGCCGGAGCTCGCTGATCATGAAGGCGGGGACGAGCACCCGGAAGGGGAGGTCTTCGGCCCGCGCCGGGGGCGGCAGCCGGGCGATCTCGAGGAAGAGCGCCACGTCCTTCTCGCGCACCTGGCGGCGCATGAACTCGTGGAAGGGCGCGGCCGCGCGCTCGAGCGCCACCGGCTCCGCGACCTTCTCCTCGACCAGGGGGGCGATGCCCTCGCGCCAGGCGGTCTCGAAGGTCGGCCCCATGACGAAGAGGGTGAGGAAGAGGGCGAGGCTCACGAGCACCGGGTTGGGCGGCGACTGCTGCAGGCCGATCGCGGTGCGCAGGAAGGAGAGCACGATGACGATCCGCACGAAGGAGGTGACCATCACGAGGATCGAGGGTGCGAGGCTCAGGACCGTGACCAGGAGCACGAGCCGCACGACCTGGCCCGTGAAAGTGCCTCCCTGGCCGAGCTCGAGCCGGAGCGACTGGGCCGCGGCCGG
Source organism: Geminicoccaceae bacterium (assembly GCA_036759485.1). GTDB lineage: Bacteria > Pseudomonadota > Alphaproteobacteria > Geminicoccales > Geminicoccaceae > JANXAZ01. The sequence continues at coordinate 9,140 of DAIOUO010000006.1, forward strand.
CTCCGCGGCGAGCAGGAGGACGAAGGCGAGGCCGGCGGCGAGCGTCGGGAGGCGGCTCACGACGACCTCCGCGCGCCTTCGGCCGCAGCGGTCACCCCGCGCTCGATCAGGAGCGGCGCACCGGGCCCGAGCAGCAGGAGATGCTCGACCCGGTCGCGACGGACCAGGAGGAGGCGCGTGCGGGAATCGAGCCAGCGCTGCTCGACGATCGCGAGCCGGCCGGCGGCCGGGCCCCCGAGCCTGCGGTGCAACTCCAGACGGCGGGCCACCCAGGCGGCGAGGCCCAGAAGCCCGAGCACCACGAGCAGCGCCCCGAGGCTTCGAGCGAGATCGAGTGTCTCCACGGCGGCTCAGCCCACCGTCAAGGCGGCGTAGCCGCGCCGCGCCCGCTCCGCCCGGCCGAGCCGCTCGAGCTCGGCCCGCAGCCGGTCGCGTTCGGCCGCGAGCTCCATCGCGAACCCCTCGAGCTCGTCGAGCAGGGCGACGAGAGCGGCCTCCCCCTCGGGGCCGGCGGGCGGCCGCCGCTCGGCCTCGGCGAACGCCTCGAGGCCCTGCTCGAGCGGCTCGAGGCCGATCGTGTCGCCGCTCGCGAGACGCCTGCGGGCGGCCGCGAGGCTCGCCTGCAGGGCCCGCCAGGCGGCGCTGCGGTCGGGCGGGAGGGTGCTCATCGAGCACCTCCCCGCCGCCGCTCGGCGGCCAATCGGGCATCCAGCCGGTAGAGATGGACCAGGATCTCGGCCACCGCGGCGAAGGCCACGGTCGGGATGGGGGCGCCGAGCTCGAGCCGCTCGAGCAGCCGCACGAGCGCCGGGTCCTCGCGTACCGGGATCCCGTGCGCGCGGGCGAGGGCCAGGATCCGTGCGGCGAGCGTGCCCCGGCCCTTGGCGACGAGCCGTGGCACACCTCCCTCCTCGAGGTTCCAGCGCAACGCGAGAGCCGTCTGCGAGCCGCCCATGGCCGGTCTCCTTTCGTCCTCCGCTTCCGAGACTAGCGGCGATGTGGTTAACGAACGGTTGAGACCGCGCGGCCCTGTCACCGACCGCAACGGCGACCCGACCGGCCCGGGAGCCCGACCGTCATGGACCTGAGCGAGGAGCAGATCCGCCGCTACGCTCGCCACATCGTGCTGCCCGAGATCGGCGGCGAGGGCCAGGCGCGGCTGTTGGCCGCCCGGGTTCTGGTGGTCGGCGCGGGCGGGCTCGGTTCGCCGCTCCTGCTCTATCTGGCAGCGGCCGGGGTCGGCACGCTCGGCGTGGTCGACTTCGATCGGGTCGACGTGTCGAACCTGCAGCGGCAGGTGCTGTTCGACAGCGGGACCACCGGAACGGCCAAGGTCGAGGCGGCGGCGCGCCGGCTGCGGGCGCTCAATCCCGGGATCCGGATCGTCGAACACGCGGTCCGGCTCGAACCCGACAACGCCCGGGCGCTGATCGAGGCCTACGACCTGGTGGCCGACGGCAGCGACACGATCGAGACCCGCCTCGCGGTCCACGATGCCTGCCTCGCCGCCGGTCGGCCACTGGTGAGCGCCGCGGTCCAGGGCACCGACGGCCAGCTCACCACCTTCAAGGCCCATCTCGGGCCACCGCATCCCTGCCTGCGCTGTCTGTTTCCCGAGCCGCCGCCGCGCGACGCCCTGCCCTCCTGCGCCCGAGCCGGCGTGTTGGGCCCGGCGGCCGGCGTCATGGGCTGCCTGCAGGCGGTCGAGGTGATCAAGGAGCTGCTGGGCCCGCCCGCGCCTTCGCTGAGCGGCACGCTCCTGCTCTACGACGCGATGGCGGCCCGGCTCGACCGGCTGGCGGTGCGGCGCGATCCGGCCTGCGCCGGGGGCTGCCGGCGGTCGGCCGCCCCGGCGGCTCGGCCGCAGGGGTGATTTCGCACGCGCGAGAGTGACTTAGGGTGCCATTTCCGCACGCCGCGGGTTGCCGGCCGTGGTCGGCTTGCGCTAAGGAGCCGCCGCCCGGCGTCACGTCGGGGACGCGGTCCCCGGCCGGATCCGGCGGAGGCGGGATGGCGGACATTCTCCCCGAAGGCTATCGCCCGTCCGAGGACGAGCCCTACATGAACCCGCGCCAGACCGAGTATTTCCGGCGCAAGCTGTTGCGCTGGCGCGAGGACATCCTGTCGGGCTCGGGCTCGACGCTGCGCCAGCTGCAGGAGGAGGAGAACCGGCTGGCCGATCAGAGCGACTGGGCCTCGGCCGAGGTGCAGCGTGCCTTCGAACTGCGGACCCGGGACCGCGAGCGCAAGCTCCTCGCCAAGATCGACGCGGCGCTCAAGCGGATCGAGGACGGCTCCTACGGCTATTGCGAGGAGACCAACGAGCCGATCGGCATCAAGCGCCTCGAGGCCCGGCCGATCGCCACCTTGAGCATCGAGGCGCAAGAGCGGCACGAGCGGCGCGAGCGCGCCTATCGCGAGTGAGCCGGCGCCCTCGGGCGCTCGGCGAGGCCCGGCTCGGCTCCCAGGCGACCGCGTGACGGTCGACGGCGGCGGCGCCCCGGGGCGGCTTCTCGGCGTTCCGCGGTTCCGCGTGATCCCGTTTCGGCCTCGTCGGACGGCCCGGGCTCAGGGCTCGAGCTCGACGTCCCAATAGAGATAGTCGCGCCAGCTCTCGTGCAGATAGTTGGGCGGGAAGAGCCGGCCGTTGCGCTGCAGCTGCTGCATGGTGGGAGCGGTCGGCTTGCTCGCCGGGTGCATGCCGCATTCCTGCGGCAGCCGGTTGCCCTTGGCCAGGTTGCAGCGGGTGCAGGCGGTGACGATGTTGAGCCAACAGGTGCGCCCGCCGCGCGAGCGCGGGACGACGTGGTCGAAGGTCAGCTCGTGAGCCGGGAAAGCGCCGAGACAGTACTGACAGGTGAAACGGTCGCGCAGGAAGACGTTGAACCGGGTGAAGGGGGGTCGCCGGTTCTGCGGCACGTACTCCTTGAGCGCGACCACCGAAGGCAAGGGGTACTCGGCGCGGGCCGAGCGGATGGTCCGCTCGTAGTGGGAGACCACGTCGACCCGACCCAGAAAGATGGCCTTGATCGTGTCCTGCCAGCTCCAGACCGAGAGCGGATAATAGGAGAGCGGCTGATAGTCGGCGTTGAGGACGAGGGCGGGGAAGCCGTCGAGTGCGATCACGGTACCGCCCGGCGCGCCGGTCGGCCGGCCCGCCGCCCCCGCCTAGCGACCGCGCTCGCGCCTCTTCCCATCGCGCGCGCCGTTCCCCTCCTCTTTCCCGGACGCCCGTTAGCCTAGTCCCGTGACCGTCGCGAGGCAATCGGCGCCCGCCGCGGGCGGCTCGGGGCGCTCCTGGATCCGTTCCAGTTCCAAATGTGCCCCGAGCGCCCGTCGCGCCCGCTCGGAGGGCTTCCGGCCGGGCCGCACCCTCCTTAGAAGCGGATCGCGGTGCGGCCGGATCCAGCGCCCACGCGCCGCGGAGAAGGGGTGGATCGGACCCGAACATGGCCGTCTCCGGCAGCGTCTTCGAAGAGCTTCCGGGCGGCGCCGGCACGGCGCCTCTGCGGCCGGCCGCGTTCGCTCGGGTGCTGCCGGCCGCGCTCATCGTCCTCGTGGTGGCCGCCCCGGTCCTCCTGCTCGCGACCTATGTGGGGCAGCCGGACGAGGGGCTCTGGGCGCATCTGGCGGCGACCGTGCTGCTCGGCCATCTGCGGGACACCGCGCTCCTGGCACTCGGGGTGGCCGTGGGCACCGCGGTGGTGGGCGCCGGAACGGCCTGGCTCGTCACGCTCTATCGCTTTCCCGGCCGGCGGATCCTCAACTGGGCGCTCGTCCTGCCGCTCGCCATGCCGACCTATGTCCTGGCCTATGCCTGGACCGACCTCCTCCAGGTGACCGGCCCGGTGCAGGAGCTCCTGCGGGCGCTCACCGGGCGCTCCGTCCGGGAACTGTGGTTCCCCGAGATCCGCTCGCTCGGCGGAGCGATCTTCGTCCTCACCTTCGCCCTCTACCCCTACGTCTACCTGCTCTGCCGGGCGGCCTTCCTCGAGCAGTCGCAATGCGCCCTCGAGGTGAGCCGGACGCTGGGCTGCGGCGCCGGCGAGGCCTTCCGCCGGGTCGGCCTGCCGCTCGCCCGGCCGGCGATGGCCGCCGGCCTCGCCTTCGTGGTCATGGAGACGATGGCCGATTTCGGTGCGGTCAAGCATTTCGAGGTCGGCACGCTCACCACCGCCATCTACCGGGCCTGGTACGCGCAGGGCAGCCCGGTGGTGGCGGCCCAGCTCGCCCTGCTCCTGCTGGCTGCGGTCGCCACGACCCTGGGGGCGGAGCGCTGGGCCCGCGGCCGCGCCCGCTTCGCGACCGGGACCGTCCACATTTTCCGCAAGCGCAGGGTGCCCCTCACGGGCCTGCCCGGCCTCGTCGCCTGCTCGCTCTGCGCGCTCCCGGTGCTGGCGGGCTTCGTGCTGCCGGTCCTGGGGCTCGTCGCGATGGCGACGGACGAGCAACACGAGCTGAGCGCTGCCCGGCTCCTCGAGCTCACCCTCAACACCGTGAAGCTCGCCGGCCTCGCGAGCCTGCTCGTGGTCGGCACCGCGCTCGCGGGCGTTTTCCTCGCCGGCCGCGACCGCGGCGGGCTCGCCGCTCGGCTCGTGCGGCTCGCCACCCTCGGTTACGCGGTCCCCGGAGCGGTGGTCGGCGTCGGCCTGTTGCTGCTGCTCGGCTGGCTCGACCGCACCCTGGACGAGCTCCTGCGGGAGCTCCTCGGCCGGGGCTTGCCCTGGGTGCTGACCGGCTCGATCGCGGGCGTGCTCTACGGTTACCTCGTCCGCTTCTACGCCGTGGCCTACAATTCGCTCGATGCCGGCATGGCCAAGGTCTCGCCGGCGCTTTTGGACGTCGCTCGGGTGCTGGGCGACCGGCCGCTCCGGGCCGCCCGGCGGGTACATCTGCCGCTCCTGCGGCCGAGCCTGCTCACCGCGCTGCTCCTCGTCCTGGTCGATGCGATGAAGGAGCTGCCGGCGACGCTCATCCTGCGGCCCTTCGACTTCGACACCCTCGCGATCGAGGCCTATCACCTGGCCTCGACCGAGCGGCTCTACGCCGCCGCTCTGCCCTCGCTCGTGATCGTGGCGGCCGGCCTCGCGCCCGTCGTCCTGCTCTGCCGGATGCTCGATCGCCGCCGCCCGAACATGGGCCGAGCGGCGGCGGCGGCGCTCACTTCCAGCCGCAGCGATCGGCGAGTTTGAGCGCCTCGGCGCTGCGGCGCGCGTACGCCGCGGCGTTCAAGGCGTCCTGCTTGAAACTGCCCCAAGCGGCGACCACCGGTCCGGGCGGCACGGCCGGATTGGCCGGGTACTCGAAATTGACGTCCGCCAGATAGCGCTGGGCTTCGGGCGAGACGAGGTATTCGATCAGCTTGACCGCGTTGGCGCGGTTCGGCGCGTGTTTGGCGAGGCCCACGCCGCTCACGTTGACGTGGGTGCCGCGGTCGCCCTGGTTGGGGAAGAAGATGCCGACCTTCTCGGCCACGGCCCGGTCCTCGGCCTTGTCCGAACCGATCAGCCGGCCGAGATAGTAGCTGTTGGAGATCGCGACGTCGCCGACGCCGGCGGCCACCGCCTTGATCTGGTCGGTGTCGCCGCCCTGTGGCGGTCGGGCGAGGTTGGCGACGAAACCCGCGCACCAAGCGAGTGCACGATCGAAGCCGTGGGCCTCGATCAGCGAGCCGAGCAGGCCCAGATTGTAGATGTTGGTGCTCGAACGGGTGAGGATCTTGCCTTTCCATTTGGGCTCGGCGAGATCCTCGTAGGTGGAGAGCTGCTCGGGCTTCACCCGATCCTTGGCGTAGATCAGGACGCGGGCACGTACGCTGAGCCCGGTCCAGAGGTCGCGGTCGTCGCGCAGATGGGCCGGGATCGTCTTCTGGACGAGCTCCGAGCCGATCGGCTGGAGCACGCCCTTCTCGACCGCGACGGCGAGGCGACCTGCATCGACCGTGATGAAGAGGTCGGCCGGGCTGCGCTCGCCCTCGGCGACGAGCCGCTGCAGGAGGGGGTCGTGGTCGCCCGAGACGACCCTCACCTGGATCCCGGTCGCCTTCTGGAAGCCGTCCCAGAGCTGTTGGTCGCTGCCGTAATGGCGGGCGTTGTAGACGTTCACCACCTCGGCCGCGGCGAGCGGCCCCGCCGCCCAGAGCCAGACCGCCGTCGCCAGCAGGCCGAGCCCCGCCTTTCCCTCGATCCTCATGTCCTCGATCCTTCCTCGTTGCCGGCAGTGCCCTCGTGACTCCGTGCCGGCCGATCGCGGCCGACTTAACCAAGGGGCCTCTTCCTGTGAAGATCGTTTTCGGGATTGCCGATAATTTTGTAACGCTTCGGACATGTCGCAACGAATGCTCGGCGATGTTTGGATCTGGAACATTTCGATTTCCGTTCCGGAATCTCCCCGCGGGACCGTTCCGAGCCGGCTTGCCGAGCCGGCCGCAGCGGCCCACACTCGGGCCACAGCCGGAGGCGAGGCGATGCGGCGACACCACGACATGGGCGGGCTCGAGGCCGGACCGGTCGAGCGGATCGAGCACGAGCACGCGCCCTGGGAAAAGAAGGTCGACGCGATTCTGAGGCTCCTGGTCGCCAAGAAGATCATGACCCTCGACGAACTGCGGCGCGGGATCGAGGAGCTCGGGCCCGGCGCCTACGACGAGCTCTCCTATTTCGAGCGCTGGATCCGCTCGATCACCAACGTCCTGCTCGAGAAAGGCGTGATCGGGGTGCACGAGCTCGGCCGCGCGATCGAGGCGGCCAAAGCGCGGCGGGCGGCGGCCGAGGCCTGCCCGAAGACGGTGTCGGCCGCATGAGCGGGCCTTTCGCCCCCGGGAGGCGGGTGCGGGTCAAGGCCCTCTTCCCGCCCGGGCACACCCGAACCCCCTGGTACACGCGCGGCCGCGAGGGCGTGATCTTGGACCTCGTCGACGTCGAGCCCGACCCCGAGGAGCGGGCCTACGGCCGACCCGGCCTGCCGCCGGTTCCGGTCTGGCGGGTGGTCTTCGCCCAGCACGAGCTCTGGCCCGACTATCGCGGACCCGCCCACGACCGGGTCGTGGTCGGCATCTTCGAGCCCTGGCTCGAGCCCCTGGAGGAGCGATCGTGAGCCACGACCATCACGACCACGAGCAAGATCACGGGCACGAAAACGGGCACGGCCACCGGCACGATCACGGCCATCCTCCGGGCCATCGGCACCCTTTCCAGCCGGACCTCGAGGACGGCCCCTACACCTGGCACATGGCGCTCACCGACGCCGTCGAGGCCCTCCTGCTCGAGAAGGGGATCGTCCGCCCCGAGGAGATGCGGCGGACGCTCGAGGACATCGATGCCAAGAGCCCGGCTCTGGGCGCCCGCCTCGTGGCGCGGGCCTGGGTCGATCCGGCCTTCAAGGCGCGCCTCTTGGCCGACGTCAACGCGGCCGCGGCCGAGCTCGGGATCGACGCCGGGCCGATCCCGATCCGCGCCGTCGAATGCCGCCCGGCCGAACATCACGTGATCGTCTGTACCTTGTGCTCCTGCTATCCGCGGCTCCTGCTCGGAGCCGCACCCGACTGGTACAAGGCCCGCGCCTATCGCTCTCGGGTGGTGCGCGAGCCGCGCGCGGTGCTCGCCGAGTTCGGCCTCGAGCTGCCGGAGGAGGTGGCGGTGGTGGTCCACGACAGCACCGCCGAGCTGCGCTTCATGGTGTTGCCCGAGCGGCCGGCCGGCACCGAGGGCTGGGACGAGGCACGGCTCGCGGCACTCGTGACGCGCGACTGCCTGATCGGGGTGGCACGGCCGGAGGTGCCGGGGGCGTGAGGCGAGCGGCACGCGCGCTGTCGATCCTCGCTCTCCTCTCGGGCGCGGCCCTGGCCGATCAGCGGGATCCGCGGCTCGATGGCTTGTTCGCCGCGCTCGAGGCGGCCGATGCGGTCGAAGCGCGGGCGATCGAGGAGCGGATCTGGGCGATCTGGAGCGAGACCGAGAACCCCGAGGCGCGCACGCTCCTCGAGGTCGGGTCGGTGGCGATGGCGAACCGCGACCATCGGACCGCCCGGGCCGCTTTCGATGCGCTCGTCGCGACCGCACCCGACTTCGCCGAGGGCTGGAACAAGCGGGCGACGCTCTTCTGGCTCCTGGGCGAGGAGGACGCCGCGGTCCGCGACATCCAGCGGACGCTCGCCCTCGAGCCGCGCCATTTCGGGGCGCTCTCGGGGCTCGGCCTGATCCTCATGGGCCGAGGCCGGATCGAGGCGGCGATCGGCGCCTTCGAGGCGGCGCTCGCCCTGCACCCGCACCTGCCGGCTGCCCGCCATCACCTGGAGCGGCTCGAGCGGGAGCGCCCGGGCGCCCCCCTCTAGCCGGCGAGCCGAGCCGGCCACCCGACCCGGTTCCCGGTCCGGCGGCCGGGCCGCTTCGCGGAGTGCCGCCGTCCGCGCCTCAGCGCAGGAGCGGCATCGAGAACTCCGCCCCGGCGCGGATCCCGGTCGGCCAGCGACCCGTGATCGCCTTGAGCTTGGTGTAGAAGCGGATGCCCTCCATGCCGTGGGTGTGGTGGTCGCCGAACAGCGAGCGCTTCCACCCCCCGAAGCTGTGGAAGGCCAAGGGCACCGGGATCGGCACGTTGATGCCGACCATGCCGATGTTGACGGCATTCGCGAAGGTCCGCGCCGCATCGCCGTCGCGGGTGAAGATCGCCACCCCGTTGCCGTATTCGTGCGCGTTCACCATGGCGACCGCCTCGTCGAACGACTTGGCGCGCACGGTCGAGAGCACCGGACCGAAGATCTCCTCCTTGTAGATCCGCATGTTCGTCGTCACCCGGTCGAACAGGCAGCCGCCGAGATAGAAGCCCTTCTCGTAGCCCTGCATCTTGAAGTCGCGGCCGTCGACCAGGAGCTCGGCCCCCTCCTTCACGCCGAGATCGACGTAAGAGCGGACCTTCTCGAGATGCTCTCTGGTGACGAGCGGGCCCATCTCGACGCCGGGCTCGGTGCCCGGGCCGATCTTGAGCTGGCGCACGCGCGGGACGAGCTTCTCGAGGAGGGCATCGGCCGTCTTGTCGCCGACCGGCACGGCGACGGAGACCGCCATGCAGCGCTCGCCGGCCGAGCCGTAGGCGGCCCCCATGAGCGCGTCGACCGCCATGTCGAGATCGGCGTCCGGCAGGATCACCATGTGGTTCTTGGCGCCGCCCAGCGCCTGGACCCGTTTGCCGTGGGCGGTGCCGGTCCGGTAGACGTATTCGGCGGTAGCGGTGGCCCCCACGAAGCTCACCGCGGCGATGTCGGGGTGGGCGAGGATCGCGTTGACCGTGTCCTTGCCGCCGTTGACGACGTTCATGACGCCGGGCGGCACCCCCGCCTCGAGGAAGAGCTCGGCGAGCGCCATCCCGCAGGAGGGGTCCTTCTCGGAGGGCTTGAGAACGAAGGCGTTGCCGCAGGCGATCGCCAAGGGCGCCATCCACAAGGGGATCATCGCCGGAAAGTTGAAAGGCGTGATGCCGGCGCACACGCCGAGCGGATGGCGAACCGACCAGAGGTCGATGCCGGTCGCGACCTGGTGGCTGAACTCGCCCTTGAGGAGCTGCGGCAGGCCGCAGGCGAACTCGACCACCTCGATGCCGCGCTGGACCGAGCCCTTGGCGTCCTCGAGGGTCTTGCCGTGCTCCTCGGTGACGAGCCGGGCGAGTCGATCGATGTTCTTCTCGAGGAGTTCCTTGAGCTTGAACATCACGCGCATGCGGCGGACCACCGAGACCTCGGCCCAGGCCGGCTGGGCGGCCTTGGCGGCCCGGACCGCGGCGTCCACCTCGGCGGCCGAGGCGAAGGCGACCCGGCCGGTCTCCTCGCCCGTGGCGGGGTCGAAGATCGGGCCGAACACGCCGCTCGTACCGGCGACCCGCTCGCCGGCGATGAAATGCCCGATGTCCTTCATGACCTCCTCCCCCGCACGGCGCGACCAGCCGACCGCATAGGCGGCTCGCTCGCACCCGTCCAGAGGTCGCCCGGCGCGCGGGCGCGGCTTCAGGCCGCCCGCTTGCGCCCGGTGATCATGGCGAGGACCAGGTTCTCCCGATGGCGGAGAGAAGCGAGGATCACGCCCGCCACATGGAGGGCGATCAGCACGAGCAGGAGGTCGGCCGCCGCCTCGTGCGCCGCCTCGACCGGCTCGGATCCCCAATAGGTGTCGGTGGTCAAGAGCCAGCCCGAGACGCCGGTCACCGCGACGGTCGAAAGGAGAGCGAGGATCATCCACGCGCCCAGGGGGTTGTGGCCGAGGAAGCGGGGCTCGGACCCGGCGAGCAAGGCGCGGGCGTAGGCGAGGGTCGCCCGCGGCCCGCGCACGAAATCCGAAAAGCGGGCCCGGGGCGGGCCCGAAAAGCCCCAGAGCACGCGGACCAGGACGATGGCGAGCGCGAGATAACCCGCATTGTCGTGCAGGACCGCCGGGCCCTCGTGGCTGAGCCAGGCGGTCGCGACGGCGAGCACGAGGGCCCAATGGCCGATCCGCACGAGCGGATCCCAGACCGGGACCTCGGCTCCGGCCGGGGCGTCGGCCCCGACCGGGCGAGCGGCGGCGCTCATCGGGTGAAGCTCTTCAAATGCTCGAGGCTCACCGGGTGGAAATAGGCTTCGACCCGGCGACCCTGCGGGTCGACGGCGTAGACCTCGTAGCAGCCGCCGTCGACCTTGATGCGGCGGACGTCCCAGCCCCGCTCGACGAGCTGTCGCTGCAGGGTCTCCTGTGGCCGCCACCCGGACGGCGGACCGGAATCGCAGGTCAGGAGGCCGGTGGCCCCGGCCGGCCCGGCCGCGGCCGCGAGCAGGCCTGCGAGGGAGAGGGCGGGAGCGATACGGTTCATCGGGACTCTCCGTTCGTGTCCGAGCGGCGCACAGGAGAGCCCGGAGCTGTCGCGCAGTGATCGCGCCGACGGCCGACGCTCGTCGCCCTTTGTCGCGGTGCGACGGGCTCAGCCTTCGAGCGCGCGGGCGGCGATGTCGGCGCAGTCCTTGGAGAGGCCGGGGGTGGCGGCCAGGCGCTCGAGCTCGGCCCGCATGAGGGCCTGGCGAGCCGGCTCGTAGCGCCGGAAACGGCCGAAGGCGGTGGCGAGGCGGGCGGCGACCTGCGGGTTGATGCGGTCGAGAGCGATCACCCGGTCCATCACCAGCCGGTAGCCGGCTCCGTCGGCCCGATGGAAGCCCGGCAGGTTGGAGCTCGCGAAGGAGCCCAACAGTGCCCGCACCCGGTTGGGGTTCGTCATTCCGAAGGCGGGGTGGGAGAGGAGCCGCTCGACCCGCTCGACCGCCGCTTCGTCCTCGATGCTCGCCTGGAGCGCGAACCATTTGTCGACCACGAGCGGCTCCTCGCGGTAGCGCGCGTAGAAGTCCTCGAGGACGGCCTCGCGCTCCCGCGACGGCCTGTCGGCCAAGGCCCGCAGCGCCGCCATCCGGTCGGTCATGTTGCCGGCGCCCCGATACTGCTCGAGCGCGAGGGCCTCGGCCTCGGGGTCGAAGGCCGCCACGAGATAGCCGAGGGCCGTGTTCTTGAGTGCCCGGCGGCCGATCGTACGGGTGTCGATCGCGGTCGGATCGAGCCCCGCCTGGTCGGCGTAGAGCCGCCGCCAGAGGGGCCGGAGCTCGCGCCCCAGCGCCTCGCGCCAGCCGCGATGGACCGCGGCGAGCGGCTCGACCTCGATGACCGGGAGCTGCTGGGCGAGCCAGGAGCGGCCGGGGAGCTGGGCGAGCCGGGCACGGAAGGCAGGCTGCAACGCAGGATCACCGAGCGCCCGCCGCCAGGCGTCCAGCAGGACCGGGTCGAGGAAGACGACGGGCCGCTCGCGCCAGCCGCGGATCGCCTCGAGCATGAGCCCGGCGGCGAGCGTCTGGCCGGCCTCGAAGCGGGCGAAAGGATCCGGGTCGGCGGCCAGAAGCCGCGCCCGCTCTTCCGCGGAGAGATCGAGCTCGAGCCGAACGGGGGCGGAGAAGCCGCGCAGGAGCGAAGGCACGGGTTCCTCCTCGAGACCCACGAAGGTCCAGACGGCACGCGCGGAATCGAGCTCGAGGACCCGCTCCTCGGGGCCGGGTGCGTTCTCCCCCTCGAGGCGGACCGGCAAGGGCCGGCCGCTCTCCCGGCCGAGCAGGCCCAGCCGGATCGGGATGGGCATCGGCTGCTTCACGGGCTGGCCGGGGGTGGGCGGCACCTCCTGGGAGAGCTCGAGGGCGAGGGCACCGCGGGCCGGGTCCCAGTGCCGGGTGACCCGCACCAGGGGGGTGCCGGCCTGGCGGTACCAGAGGAGGTAGCGGGAGAGATCCTGCCCCGCGCCGTCGCCGATCGCGGCGACGAAATCCTCGCAGGTGACGGCCCGGCCGTCGTGCCGGGCGACGTAGGTGTCCATGCCGCGCCGCCAGCCCTGCGGGCCGACGACGGTGTGCAGCATGCGGACGACCTCCGCACCCTTGTTGTAGACGGTCGCGGTGTAGAAGTTGTTGATCTCGGCATAGGAGTCCGGGCGGATCGGGTGCGCGAGCGGCCCCGCGTCCTCGGCGAACTGGACCTCGCGCAGATGGGTCACGTCGGCGATCCGCTTGACGCCCGGATCGTGCATGTCCGCGGCGAACTGCTGGTCGCGGAAGACGGTGAGCCCCTCCTTGAGGGTCAGCTGGAACCAGTCCCGGCAGGTGATCCGGTTGCCGGTCCAATTGTGGAAATATTCGTGGGCGATGATCCGCTCGACGTTTTGGAAATCGGCGTCGGTCGCGAGGTCGCGACGCGCCAGGGCGGCCGAGGCGTTGAAGATGTTGAGCCCCTTGTTCTCCATGGCGCCGAAGTTGAAATCGGCGACCACGACGATCTGGAAGAGATCGAGATCGTATTCGAGGCCGTAGACTTCCTCGTCCCAGCGCATCGCCTTCTGGAGCGACGCCATGGCATGGCCGCACTGGTCGATGTGCGCGGCGTCGGCCCAGATGCGGAGCGTGACGCGGCGGCCGGAACGGGTCGTGAAGCGGTCCTCGAGGCAGGCGAGATCGCCCGCCACCAGCGCGAAGAGATAGGAGGGCTTGGGGAACGGATCGTCCCAGAGGGCGAAGTGCCGGCCGCCCGGCAGCTCCTCCCCGCCGATCGGGTTGCCGTTCGAGAGCAGGACCGGGAAGCGTGCCTTGTCGGCCTCGAGGCGGACGCGGAAGCGGGCCATCACGTCCGGCCGGTCCTGGTACCAGGTGATCCGCCGGAAACCCTCCGCCTCGCACTGGGTGCAGAGAATGCCGCCGGAGCGGTAGAGCCCCATGAGCTTGCTGTTGGCGGCCGGGTGGATCCGGGTCTCGACCTCGAGGGTGAAGGCCTCGGCCGGCGCCGGGATCCGCAGGATCTCGCCCTCGATCGTGTAGTCGCCGGGGCCGAGGTCCCGGCCGTCGAGTGCGAGACGCACGAGCTCGAGCTCGTCGCCGTAGAGCACGAGGTCGCGATCCTCGGGCACCGCCTGCGGATTGCGGCGCAGATGCTGGCGGCTCGTGACCAGCGTCGTCTCGGGGTCGAGACGGAAGTCGAGCTCGACCCGCTCGGTGGTGAAGGCGGGCGGGCGATAGTCGGCGAGGTACACGCGGCGTGGGCTCGCGATCTCGCTCATCCGGCTCTCCTCGGCGTTGCCGAGGGTCCAACTAGCGCGCACCGCCGGGCGAGGCCAGCCTCGCCGCGCCGGGCCGGGGCGGGCTCGACGGGCGGCGGGGCCCGCGGCTTGCCGCCCGGGAGTGGCGCCACTAGGTTGCGCGGCCGTCGGACAGAGGAGAGCGGTGATGGCACGGACGGCGTTCGTGGGTCTGGGTGTGATGGGCTATCCGATGGCCGGACATCTCGTGAAGCACGGTCACGAGGTCGCCGTGTTCAACCGCACCCCGGCCAAGGCCGAGGCCTGGGCGGCCGAGTATGGCGGGCGGGCCTGCCGGACCCCGCGCGAGGCCGCGCAGGGTGCCGAGATCGTCTTCTGCATGGTCGGTGACGATCCCGACGTGCGGGCGGTGGTCTACGGCGACGACGGGATCCTGGCCGGGATGGGTCCGGATGCGGTGCTGGTGGATCACACCACCGCTTCGGCCGATCTCGCACGCGAACTCTTCGCGGCCGCCGAGGCGCAGGGCAAGCACTTCATCGACGCGCCGGTCTCGGGCGGCCAGGCGGGTGCCGTCAACGGCGTGCTCACGATCATGTGCGGCGGCGAGGAGGAGCCCTTCGCCCGCGCCGAGCCCGTGATGCGGGCCTATGGCCGGCAGATCACGCTGATCGGCGGAGCGGGTGCCGGCCAGCTCACCAAGATGGTGAACCAGATCTGCATCGCCGGCCTCGTCCAGGCGCTCTCCGAGGCCGTCAACTTCGCGATCCGCGCCGGGCTCGACACCGACAAGGTCCTGGCCACGATCTCCAAGGGTGCCGCTCAGTCCTGGCAGATGGAGAACCGCTGGAAGACCATGGTCCAGGACAAGTTCGACTTCGGCTTCGCGGTGGACTGGATGCGCAAGGATCTCCGGATCGCGCTCGAGGAGGCACGCCGCAACGGCGCACCCCTGCCGATCACGGCGGCGGTGGATCAGCTCTATCGCCTGGTCCAGATGAAGGGCGGCGGCCGCTGGGACACCTCGAGCCTGATCAAGAACCTGCGGGAGGGCTGAAGGTCGCGCACCGTGTCCCTGGAATCGGAGACGGCCGCGCCCACATGGGATAGGGTATCGGAGCGCGCGGCGCCGGCCGGTCGCCGGGCCCGCGCGCCGCTCGCGAGGTCGTGACCATGAGGACGCAACGCCCGCATCGGACCGCCAAGTTCCAGATCGGTCAGATCGTCAAGCACCGCCTGTTTCCCTTCCGCGGCGTGATCTTCGACGTCGACCCGGAGTTCGCCAACACCGAGGAGTGGTACAACTCGATCCCGGAGGAGGTCCGTCCGCGCAAGGACCAGCCTTTCTACCATCTGCTCGCCGAAAACGCCGAGGCCTATTACGTGGCCTACGTCTCCGAGCAGAACCTGGTCCCGGACCCGGCCGGCGGACCGGTCGAGCACCCCAAGATCGCCGAGCTCTTCGGCGAGCTCGAGGACGGTCGCTACCGGCCGCGTCGCTTCTACATGAACTGAGCGCGGGGCCCGAGGAACGGGGCGCGGCCGAGGTGGTGGCGGGCGGCCGGCCCGGCCGCCCGGGCGGGGAGGTGGTATGAAGTTCTTCGTGGACACGGCGGACGTGGCCGAGATCGCCGATCTCGCGGCGACCGGCCTCGTCGACGGTGTCACCACCAATCCGTCGCTCGTGGCGAAGACCGGCCGGCCCTTCTTCGAAGTGCTGGCCGAGATCTGCCGGCTGGTCGAGGGGCCGGTGAGCGCCGAGGTCACCGCCACCGACCATGCCGGCATGCTGCGCGAGGCCGACCGACTTCTCGCGGTCGCCCGCAACGTCTGCATCAAGGTTCCGTTGACGCTCGAGGGGCTCAAGGCCTGTCGGTCGCTGAGTGCCCGCGGGGTCAAGGTCAACGTCACCCTCTGCTTCTCGCCCGCCCAGGCGATCCTCGCCGCCAAAGCCGGGGCGGCCTTCGTCTCGCCCTTCGTCGGCCGGCTCGACGACGTCGCCCACGAGGGCATGCGGTTGATCGCCGACATCGTGCAGATCTACCGCAACTATCCGAGCTTTCGGACCGAGGTCCTGGTGGCCTCGGTCCGTCATCCGGGCCACGTGGTCGAGGCCGCCCGGCTCGGCGCCCAGGTGGTTACCCTGCCGCCCGCGGTGATCCGCCAGCTCGTTCGCCATCCGCTGACCGACAAGGGCCTCGAGGCGTTCCTCGCCGACTGGGCCCGGACCGGGCAGACGATCGCGTGAGGCGCCGGGCCGCCGTCCCGCTCCTGACGCTGGCCGCCGCGACGACGGCGGCGCGGGTGCGCGGGCAACCGGTCGACACGCTCTTGCGCGATCTCGGGGGCGGCGGCGGATCGGCCGGGGTCCGGGTGACCGGGCGCCTCGAGCGCGACGGCGCAGCGGTGGAGCTCGTGATCACGCTCACCGCCGAGGGCGGTGCCCGGCTGGTGGCCGACCCCGGGATCCAGGTGGTGCCGCTGCCGGGCCCCGACGGCCCCTGGACCGAGACCGCACGGGTCGAGCTGGTCGATCCGGCGAGCGCCTATCTCGAGCCCACGGTCGAGCTGCGGTTGCCGGTGACGGAGGGGGCATCGGGCGAGGCTTCGGCCGAGGTCGCCTACGCCTGGTGCGCGGTCGAACGGATCTGCCTGTTCGGCCAGGCCCATGTGAGTGTCCCGCTCGCAGGCGGGGGCGACTGAGGGGCGAGGCGGTGGCACGGCTCGGGGTGCTCGGGGCCGGTGCCTGGGGCACGGCGCTCGCGCTGGTCGCGGCCCGTGCCGGTCACACGGTGGTGCTCGTGGCGCGGGATCGCGCGGCGGCGACGGCGATGCGCGCCACTCGGCGCAACGAGCGCCGGCTGCCGGGCGTGGAGCTGCCGGCCGCGATCGAGCCCGTGGCCGACCCGGCGGCGCTCGAACGGGCCGAGCTCCTGCTCGTGGCGGTACCGACTCAGGCGCTGCGGACGGCGCTCGCCGACCTGCCGGCGGCCGGGGCCCCGCTCCTCCTCTGCTGCAAGGGGCTCGAGCAGGGAACCGGCCTCCGGCCGAGCGAGGTCGTGGCCGCGATCCGGCCCGGAGCGGTGGTGGGAGCGCTTTCCGGGCCCTCCTTCGCCCTCGAGGTGGCGCGCGGCCTGCCGACCGCGCTCAGCCTCGCCTTCCCCGACCTCGCCACCGCGCGCCGGATCGCCGCGCTCTTGGCCCTGCCGACCTTCCGGCCCTATCCGACCGACGATCTCGTGGGCGTGGAGCTCGGCGGGGCG
The DNA here is from genome assembly GCA_036759485.1 of Geminicoccaceae bacterium. Taxonomy (GTDB): domain Bacteria; phylum Pseudomonadota; class Alphaproteobacteria; order Geminicoccales; family Geminicoccaceae; genus JANXAZ01. The sequence goes on from DAIOUO010000006.1 coordinate 25,981, forward strand.
CTCAAGAACGTCATCGCGATCGCGGCCGGGATCGTGATGGGCAGAGGCCTCGGCGAGAATGCGCGCGCAGCCCTGATCACCCGCGGGCTCGCCGAACTCTCCCGCCTGGCCGAGGCGGTGGGGGCACGGCGGACGACGCTCATGGGACTCTCGGGCCTGGGCGATCTGGTCCTGACCGCCACGAGCCTCACCTCCCGCAACACGAGCCTCGGCCATGCGCTCGCTCGGGGGCGGCCGCTCGGCGAGCTGTTGCGGTCGGGGGCCGCCCTCGCCGAGGGCGCCTTCACCGCATCCGCGGCCTGCACGCTCGCCGCGCGGCTCGGCCTCGAGCTGCCGATCACGGATGCGGTGCGCCGGGTGGTGGCGGGTGCGACCACGGTCGAGGCCGCGATCGCCGAGCTGCTCGCCCGCCCGGTCCCGGAGAGCGAGTGAGGCTCAGCCGTTGCGGCGGCGGGCCAGGAGCTCCTTGGCCTGCTCGATCCAACGCTCGCGCTCGATGCGGCCGGGGAAGTCGATCGCCTGGTCGATCTCGGCGATCCGTTCGGGCGTGAGCGCCGCGAGGTCGGCGAAGCTCCGCACCCCGAGCTCGTGCAGCCGGCGTTCCAGGACCGGGCCGATGCCCTTGATCAGCTTGAGATCGTCCGGCGCGGCCCGAGGCCCGTCGGTCGACGGGGCCGGCGGCTCGACGGGGAGCACCGGCGACGGGGGCGGAGTGACGGCTGCGGGTGCGGGCGGGTGAGCCGGCTCGACCGGCGCGGGTGGCGGCGGCGGGACGAAGGCCGCGGGCGAATGCTCGATCCGGGCGACGAGCTCCCGGCGCTGCTTCAGGAGGAGAGCGCGGGCGGAGGAGCCGGCCGGCAGCATGGCGAGCTTCGCCTCGAGCCGGCGCAGCTCTTCGGCCGGGTCGATCGGCCGGGCGGGCGAGGGAGCGGTCTCGCCGGGCTCGGCGGCTGCGGCCGGCCCGAGCTCGGCCGGTGCCCCGGCCGGAGTCGGTCGCGTCGGGCCCGCGGCCGGGGCACCCGGCTGCCGGCGGGCGAGCTCGGCCTCGACCTGCTCGAGCCGGGCCCGGGCTTCGGCGACGGCCGCGGCCCGGCTCTCGAGCTGGGCGAGCCGCTCCCGGCAGGCCAGGAGTTCGGCCCGCTCGCGCTCGAGCTGGGCCTCCGCCTCCCGGAGGCGGGCCTGGAGTGCGAACAGGCGTTCCTTGGTCTCGGCGTGCGCCAGATCGGCCTCGCGGGCCTGCTCGCGGGCGTGGGCGAGTTCTGCTGCGACCCGCTCCTCGGCCTCGGCCACCCGCCGGTCGGAGAGACGCTGGAGGACGATCCAGGCGAGCGCGGCGCCGATCACGATACCCAGGAGGAACCAGACCGCTTCCATGCGCCCTCCCCGAACATCCACCCCGAGCCGGTTCGCCGATCGTGGCCCGGTCGGCGGAACTTAGACGTGATGTCCGCTCGCGCAACCTGGGCGCGACGCCACCGCGCTCAGGCCGCGACCCCGAGGGGTGCGGCGCCGCGCGCCTCCTCGCGGATCATGTCCGCCGCCTTCTCGGCGATCATGATCACGGGAGCGTTGGTGTTGCCCGAGGTGATCGTCGGCATGATCGAGGCGTCGACCACCCGGAGGCCCGAAAGGCCGTGCAGGCGAAGGCGCGGGTCGACCACCGCGCCTCGGTCGCCCTCGGGCCCCATCCGACAGGTGCCCACCGGGTGGAAGATGGTCGTGGCGATGGCACCCGCCGCGCGGGCGAGCTCCTCCTCGCCTTCGATCCCGGCGCCCGGGCGGTACTCCTCGGGCCGGTAGCGGGCCATCGCCCGGGCGGCCATGATCTTGCGGGTGAGACGGATCGCATCGGCCGCCACCCGCCGGTCCTCCGGTGTGGCGAGATAGTTCGGGGCGATCGCCGGCGGTGCCGCCGGGTCGGGACTCTTGAGATGGACCCGGCCGCGGCTCGTCGGCCGCAGGTTGCAGACCGAAGCGGTGATCGCCGGGAAGGGATGCAGCGGCTCGCCGAAACGGTCGAGCGAGAGCGGCTGGACGTGGTATTCGAGGTTGGCGGTCTCGAAGGAGGGATCGCTCTTGGCGAAGGCGCCCAGTTGCGAAGGCGCCATGCTCAAGGGTCCCGATCGGAAGAGGGCGTATTCGATCCCCATCCAGAGCTTCCAGAACGGGTTGTGGACCCGTTCGTTCAGGGTCGGGGCACCCTGCACCTTGAAGACCGTGCGGATCTGCAGATGGTCCTGGAGGTTTTCGCCGACTCCGCTCAGTTCGTGGCGGACCTCGATCCCGTGCGCGCGCAGAAGCTCGCCCGGACCGATGCCGGACAGCTGGAGGATGTGCGGCGAGCCGATCGCGCCGGCGGCGAGCAGCACCTCGCGCCGGGCCCGAATTCGCCGCTCCTCGCCCTGCCGGCGGTAGGCGAGGCCGACCACACAGCGCCCCTCGAGCAGGAGACGCAGGACGAGCGCGCCCGTCCTGAGCTCGAGGTTGGGGCGGTGGAGGACCGGGCGCAGGAAGGCCTTGCTCGCGCTCCAACGGACCCCGCGGCGCTGGTTGACCTGGAAGTAGCCGCAGCCCTCGTTGTCGCCGCGGTTGAAGTCGTCGACCGGCGGGATGCCGACTTCGGCCGCCGCGGCGCGGAAGGCATCGAGGATCTCCCAGGAGACCCGCTGGCGCTCGACCCGCCACTCGCCGCCGGCACCGTGGAACTCGGAAGCGCCGTCGACATGGTCCTCGGAGCGCTTGAAGTAGGGCAGCACCTCCTCCCAGGACCAGCCCGGGTTGCCCATCTGCCGCCAGAGGTCGTAGTCGCGCGCCTGGCCGCGCATGTAGATCATGCCGTTGATCGAAGAGCACCCGCCCAGCACCTTGCCGCGCGGATAGTTGATGGCGCGGCCGCCGAGGCCGGGGTCGGGCTCGGTCTTGAAGCACCAGTCGGCGCGCGGGTTGTTCTGGGCATAGAGATAGCCCACGGGAATGTGGAACCAGATCCAGTCGTCGGTACCACCCGCCTCGAGCAGCAGCACCCGCACGGCCGGATCCGCCGAGAGGCGGTTGGCGAGCACGCAGCCCGCCGTCCCCGCCCCGACGATCACGTAGTCGAAGGTCTCGGCCGCCTCCTCCATCGCCTTCTCCGAGCGTTCGGCCGAACTCACGCGGCCAGCGCGGCATAGCCCCGAGGGCACGGCAGGGGCAAGGCCGCCCGCATGGCGGAGCCCGCGCGGCACCGCTATGGTCCGCCGCGACCTTCTGGGATCTCGGAAATGGACGCGGTCGAAGGCGGGAGCGGGCGGCAACGGTACGGGACCGGCGAGCGGGGGCTCGCCCGGCGCCTGGTCCAACTCGTGCTGCCGCATCTCTGGCCGGCCGAGCCGGGCCTTCGCCTCATGGTCGTGGCGGCTGCGATCGCGATGGTCGCGGGCAAGCTCGTCACCGTCGCCACCCCCTTCGCGCTCAAGGGTGTGGTCGACGCGCTCGCACCGCGCGAGGGGGTGCCGCTCGAGGCGGTGCCGCTCGCGCTCCTTCTCGCCTACGGCGCGGCGCGTCTCGGCGGGACGCTCTTCAACGAGCTGCGCGATGCGGTCTTCTCGCGGGTCGCCGAGCGGGCGGGGCGGCGCGTGGCGCTGCGGACCTACGAGCATCTCTTCGCGCTCTCGCTGCGCTGGCACCTCGAGCGGCGGACCGGCGAGCTCGCCCGGGCGATCAGCCGCGGCGTGCAGGCGGTGGGCTTCATGCTGCACACCGCGCTCTTCACGATGGGGCCGGTGATCCTCGAGCTCGCCCTCGTGCTCGGGATCCTGCTCTGGCGCTACCCGCCTTCCTTCGCGGTCGTGACGCTGGTGACGGTCGCGGTCTACGCCGCCTTCACGATCGCCACGACCGAATGGCGGACCCGCTTCCGGCGGGAGATGAACGAGAAGGACAACGAGTTCTCGGCCCAGGCGGTCGACGGGCTGCTCAACTACGAGATCGTCAAGGCGTTCGGCAACGAGGCTTTCGAGGCGCGCCGGCTCGACCGCTCGCTCGCCGCCTACGAGGACGCCTCGGTCAAGGCCCAGGCCTCGCTCTCCTTCCTCAACGCCGGCCAGGCGGCGATCATCGCGGTGGGCGTGACGGCGGTCATGACTCTCGCCGCCCGCGGCGTGGTGGCGGGCGAGCTCACGGTGGGCGACGTGGTGCTGGTCAACGCCTTCCTCCTCCAGCTCTACATGCCCTTGAACTTCCTGGGCGTGCTCTATCGCGAGCTGCGCCAGTCGTTGACCGACCTCGAGCTCGTGGGCGGGCTCTTGGAGCTGCGGCCGGAAATCGAGGACGCGCCCGATGCGCGGCCCTTGCGCCTTTCGGGCGGCGCGGTGCGCTTCGAGCGGGTGCGCTTCGCCTACGATACCCGTCGGCCGATCCTCGAGGACGTGAGCTTCACGATCCCGGCCGGCCGCAAGGTGGCGATCGTCGGCGCCTCGGGTGCCGGCAAGTCGACGATCGTGCGGCTCCTGTTCCGCTTCTTCGAGGTGAGCGGCGGGGCCGTTTCGATCGACGGGCAGGACATCCGCAGCGTGACCCAGGCGAGCCTCAGGGCGGCGATCGGGCTCGTGCCGCAGGACACGGTGCTGTTCAACGACACGATCGCGGCCAATATCGGCTACGCTCGGCCGGGGGCGAGCCGGGCGGAGATCGAGGCGGCCGCCAAGGTGGCGCAGATCCACGATTTCGTGGCCAGCCTGCCGGAAGGCTACGAGACGGTCGTGGGCGAGCGCGGGCTCAAGCTCAGTGGTGGCGAGAAGCAGCGGGTGGCGATCGCCCGGGTGGTGCTCAAGAACCCGCCGATCCTGGTGCTCGACGAGGCGACCTCGGCGCTCGACACCTTGACCGAGCGGCAGCTCCAGGCGGCGCTTCGGGATGCCGCGCGCGGCCGGACCACGCTCGTGATCGCCCACCGGCTCTCGACCGTGGTGGACGCCGACGAGATCCTGGTGCTGGAGGCCGGCAGGATCGTCGAGCGCGGCAGCCACGAGCAGCTGCTCGCCCGCGGCGGCCGCTATGCCACGCTCTGGACGCGCCAGCACGAGAAGGCGCTGGCCGAAGCGGCCGAGGCGGGTTGAGGGTCGACCGGCTCAGGAG
>DAIOUO010000007.1:0-4144 GCA_036759485.1 Geminicoccaceae bacterium
CTCCGCTGCCGCCTCGGGATGCTCCTTGAGCCAAGCCTTCGCGTTCTCCCGACCCTGGCCGATCCGCTGGTTGTTCCAGGAGAACCAGGAGCCCGATTTCTCGACGAGCCCCACGCGCAGGCCCAGGTCGATCAGCTCCCCGGCCTTGGAAATGCCTTCGCCGTACATGATGTCGAAATCGACCACGCGGAAGGGCGGGGCGACCTTGTTCTTGACGACCTTGACACGAGTCTGATTACCGATCGGCTCGTCCTTCTCCTTGATCGCACCGATTCTGCGAACATCGAGCCGGACGCTCGCGTAGAATTTGAGTGCATTGCCACCCGTGGTGGTCTCGGGGTTGCCGAACATCACGCCGATCTTGCTTCGAATCTGATTGGTAAAAATCAGCAGGCACTTCGAGCGGCTGATCGAGGCGGTCAACTTGCGCAGGGCTTGGCTCATCAGTCGAGCCTGAAGGCCGGGCAGCGATTCGCCCATCTCCCCCTCGAGCTCGGCCTTGGGCACGAGCGCCGCCACACTGTCGACCACGATGACGTCGATCGCACCCGAGCGGACCAGCGTGTCCGCGATCTCCAACGCCTGCTCGCCGGTATCGGGTTGCGAGATCAGGAGCGATTCGAGGTCGACGCCGAGCTTGCGCGCGTAGCTCGGGTCGAGGGCATGCTCCGCGTCGATGAACGCGCAGGTACCACCGGTGCGCTGCGCCTCGGCGATGACGTGCAGCGTCAAGGTCGTCTTGCCCGAGCTCTCGGGCCCGTAGATTTCGACCACCCGCCCGCGCGGCAGACCGCCGACCCCGAGCGCGATATCGAGACCCAGAGATCCGGTCGAGATCGTCTCGATCTCTACCGACGCCCCGGCCTGCCCGAGCCGCATCAGCGAACCCTTGCCGAAGGCCCGCTCGATCTGCGCGATCGCGGCGTCGAGCGCGCGCTGGCGGTCGCTGCCCTCACGGCGGCTGACGACGGCGTCGGCCATGTCCGATCCTCGGCTCGATGGGTGTGATCTCGCCACGTTTATAGTGGAGAGGTACCGTTTGGCCAATGGCCCGCTGCCGCGGGGCCTCAACCGCGGCGGGAAGTGTGCGTCCTCGGCAAGAGCACGAGACCGATCGCCGCTAAGACGAGCAGCAGGGCGATCAGCTCGCGCATACCGATCGGTTCGTTCAACAGCCAGGCCGAGCTCGCTACGCCGACAACGGGTATCGCGAGCGTGCTGAGCGAGGCGGCGATCGCAGGGAGGAGGCGGACGATGCGCAGGAACGTCGTGAAGCAGAAGACAAGTGCTACGAAGACGACGTAGAGAAGGGCGAAGATCCCCGTAGCGCTCAGCCTGGACGGATCCGGCCAAGCACCCAACCACAGCCAGATCACCAGGATCGGAAGGCCGCCGGCCAGAAGCTGCCAAGCCGACAGTGCCATCGTCCCGATCCGCCATTCGTAGGCCTTGGTAGCCACCGTCTGGACCGCCCAGACGACAGCCGCCGCGAGGATCAGCAACGCGCCGAGCGGTGCCTCGCCGACCCGCACCACGTCGGGCCCGAGGAGGACAGCGAGGCCGCTCATTCCCAGGAGGAGCGCCAATCCGAGCGCGACGGTCGGCCTTTCGCCCAGAAAAAGAATGGAAAACAGGGTCGCCCACACCGGCATGGTGAAGGCGATGATCGCCGCCCGCCCGCCGCCGATATAGAGTAGGCCGAAGGCGGTCAGCATGTGCCACAGGGTCACGCCGGCGAGCGAGATCGCGAGATGGGGAACGATCAGCCGGCGATCCATGCGGATACGCTCGCCGCTGAGGCGAGCGAGCAGGAGGAGCGTGAGCCCTGCGCCCAGGACGCTCACGACCCGGAAGGTCCAGGGCTCGAATTCCAGCACGGCGAGTTTCATCGCCGGCCAGTTGGCGCCCCAGAGGATCGTCACCGCCACGATGAGAAGGCCGAGCTTACCCGAGCTCGTACCCGAAGCCTCGCCGGCTTCGCCGGCCTTCACCGCGCCTCGCATGACACCGCCGAATCGGGCTCGCGACAGGTGATCAAGCTACTCCGCCGGACGACCCCGTGCAGGCGGGCCAGACGTGACCGTGCGTTGCGTCGACACGCGTTCCGCACGCTCAAAAGTCGGTGCACCGACCGCCGATTTCCCAATCGCCGTAACGCGTGGGCTCCGGGCCTTCGGGTCCGCCGATCTCCCCGGGTGGCTGCTCGACCGCCGACGGCACGAACGCAGTGGGCGCTTGCGCCTCGGACGACACCGTGTCGGCAGGGGAGGCCTCGCCGCTCACTCGCTCATCACCTGGTTCCGGGCGATCGTCTCGCATTCCTGCAGATGCTTCTTCAGGAGGTGGTCGGACAGGCTCTTGCCGGCCTTCGCCAAATCGGCCTTCACTTTCGTGAAAATATCCTCGTCTCCCGGAAGGTCGAAGTCGGCCATGACGACGTCCTTGGCATAGGCCAACGCCGCGTCTCCGGAGAGACCTAGATGCTCTTCCGCGATCCACAGGCCGAACAGCTTGTTACGGCGGTTACGAATCTTGAACGCGAGTTCCTGTTCGTGCTTGAACTTCGCCTCTTCTGTCCGCTCGCGCTCGTTGAAGCTGCTCATCGGCCGCGGCCTCCTTGGTCGCTCCTTCGATAGCCCTCATATAGGCCGCTGGTGCGGTGCGCGCCACCGTCTCCGACGTCGCGAGGCGCTGCGACATCGTCGGGCCGTGGCCGGCCCTCTCGCCCGCCCGGGCGCCCCTGTTCCGCTCGAACTCGGCCCCGAAAACGGCCCTCGAGCCGCATCGTGCACCTGCAATGGCTGGTCGGAGACTTCAGTGACCGGTGAGTAGGACGATCTTGCCGATGTGCGTGCTGGACTCCATGAGCGCGTGTGCCTCTGCTGCCCGATCGAGCGGGAAGGTGCGATAGACGGGAACCGTGAGGCGTCCTTCGGCGAACAACGGCCAGACCTTTTCTTCGAGGGCCCTTGCGATCGCCCCTTTCTGCTCGACGGTACGCGGTCGCAGCGTCGAGCCGGTCCAGGTGAGCCGCTTGACCATGAGCCGGTTGAAGTCGGCCGTGACCGTCGAACCGCGTAGCCATGCGATCTGGACGATTCGCCCCTCGACTGCCGCTGCATCCATGTTTCGGGCGACATAGTCCCCGCCCACCATGTCGAGGATCAGGTCTACGCCACGTCCTTCGGTCGCCGTCTTGACCGCCGTGACGAAATCCTGCTCGCGGTACAGAATGGCCAGGTCCGCCCCGAGCCGTCGACAGGCCTCGGCCTTCTCGTTGCTGCCGACAGTCGTGAAGACTATCGCGCCGAAGGCTTTCGCGAGTTGGATGGCAGTCACCCCGATTCCGGAACTGCCGCCGTGGACGAGAAACGTCTCGCCGGGAGCGAGCCGGCCTCGCTCGAAGACGTTGGTCCACACCGTGAAGAAGGTCTCGGGCACGGCCCCCGCGATCTCGGTAGGCACGCCCGGCGGCAGCGGTAGAGCCTGTGGTTCGGGCACCACGCAGAATTCCGCGTAGCCGCCGCCCGCGACCAGCGCACAGACGAGATCGCCCTCGCGGAAGCGACCCGCGCCGGGTCCGCGCGCCACCACGCGGCCGGCGATCTCGAGACCGGGGATCTCGGTCACGCCGGGGGGCGGGGGATAGCCGCCCTTTCGCTGGAGTACGTCCGGACGATTCACCCCGGCGCTCACGACCTCGACCAGGATCTCCCCGGGCCCGGGCCTGGGGACCGGCACGCGCTTCGGCCGTAGGACCTCGGGCGGGCCGTGCCCGTCGCAGAGGATGGCCGTCATCTCGGCCGGCAGGTCCATTGCCACTTTTTCCTTCCCCACTCGACAGAGGGTGTCGCTTCGGCACCGAGACGGAGGTCCGGCAGCCCGCGCCGGGCTCGTCCACCTGTCGCCTGCGCCTGCGCAACCCAATGCCCGGATCACGCCCCGATGCAACCTTCCCGCAACGATGCCGCTCCGTACCCGAGCGTCCCTCGGTCACCCGTCCAGCCTGCCGTGCCGTCAGCCCGGAGCGTCGAGCGGCGAGACGGGAGCACCTGGAACGGGACTTCGGCGCGAGGATCCTTCTCGTCATCGGGGCGCCCGCTCGAACGCCCAGCGCCCGACGAGCCGATCGGCCCCAAAAACG
>DAIOUO010000007.1:4154-30684 GCA_036759485.1 Geminicoccaceae bacterium
CTCCGTTCCCGAACGACCCTCCCGGGCCTATCAGAAGTCCATGTCGCCCATGCCACCGCCCGGGCCGCCCGCAGGCGAAGCGGCCTTCTTCTCGGGCTTCTCGGCGACCATCGCCTCGGTGGTGATGAGCAAGCCGGCGACGGAGGCCGCATCCTGCAACGCAGTGCGCACGACCTTGGTCGGGTCGATGATGCCGCGCGCGACGAGGTCGCAGTACTCGTTGGCCTGGGCGTCGTAACCCCAGTTCGGGTCCTTGCTCTCGAGGAGCTTGCCGACCACGACGGAGCCGTCGACACCGGCGTTCTCGACGATTTGCCAAGCGGGCATCTGGATCGCCTTACGGACGATCTTGATGCCGTGCGCCTGATCTTCGTTGGCCGGCTTGAGAGCGTCCAGCGCCTTGATCGAGTGCAGCAACGCGACACCGCCACCCGCGACGATGCCCTCCTCGACCGCGGCGCGGGTCGCGTTCATCGCGTCGTCGACGCGATCCTTGCGCTCCTTGACCTCGACCTCGGTGGCACCACCGACGCGGATGACCGCGACGCCGCCGGCGAGCTTGGCGAGCCGCTCCTGCAGCTTCTCGCGGTCGTAATCGGAGGTGGTCTCCTCGATCTGCGCCCGGATCTGGTTGCAGCGGCCCTGGATCTCCTCCTTCGAGCCGGCGCCGTCGACGATCGTGGTGTTCTCCTTCTCGATCACCACGCGCTTGGCGCGACCGAGCATGTCGAGGCCGACATTCTCGAGCTTGATGCCGAGATCCTCGCTGATGACCTGACCGGCCGTGAGGATCGCGATGTCCTCAAGCATCGCCTTGCGGCGATCACCGAAGCCCGGCGCCTTGACGGCCGCGACCTTGAGGCCACCACGCAGCTTGTTCACGACCAGCGTGGCGAGCGCCTCGCCCTCGACGTCCTCGGCGATGATGAGCAGCGGCTTGCCGCTCTGGACGACGGCCTCGAGGACCGGGAGCAGCGGCTGCAGCGAGGAGAGCTTCTTCTCGTGGATGAGGATGTAGGGCTCCTCGAGCACGCAGCGCATCTTCTCGCTGTCGGTGATGAAGTAGGGCGAGATGTAGCCGCGGTCGAACTGCATGCCCTCGACGATGTCGAGCTCGGTCTCGAGGCTCTTGGCCTCCTCGACCGTGATCACGCCCTCGTTGCCCACCTTCTGCATGGCCTCGGCGAGCATCTTGCCGATCTCGGTGTCGCCGTTGGCCGAGATGGTGCCGACCTGCGCGATCTCGTCCGAGGTGGTGACCTTCTTCGACCGCTTCTTGAGGTCCTCGACGATCGCCTCGACGGCCATGTCGATGCCGCGCTTGAGGTCCATCGGGTTCATGCCCGCGGCCACCGCCTTGGCCCCCTCGCGCACGATCGCGGCAGCGAGCACGGTCGCGGTCGTGGTGCCGTCACCGGCGACGTCGTTCGTCTTCGACGCCACCTCGCGCACCATCTGCGCGCCCATGTTCTCGAACTTGTCGGCGAGCTCGATCTCCTTGGCGACGGTGACGCCGTCCTTGGTGATGCGCGGCGCGCCGAAGCTCTTCTCGAGAACGACGTTGCGACCCTTCGGACCGAGCGTGACCTTGACCGCGTCGGCCAGAGTCTGCACGCCCCGCAGCATCTTCGCCCGGGCTTCGGTCGAGAACTTCAGTTCCTTGGCAGCCATGTTCTATGTCTCCGTCGGCTCAGGCGGCCTTGGCCGCGGCCACGGCATCCGGCTCGAGGATGCCCATGATGTCCGACTCCTTCATGATGAGAAGCTCCTCGCCGTCGAGCTTCACCTCGGTGCCGGACCACTTGCCGAACAGCACACGATCACCGACCTTCACGCCCATCGGGATCAGGTCGCCCTTCTCGTTACGGGCACCCGGGCCGACCGCCAGGACCTCGCCCTGCATGGGCTTCTCCTTGGCGGTGTCGGGGATGATGATGCCACCCTTGGTCTTCTGCTCCTCCTCGACCCGCTTGATCACCACGCGGTCGTGCAACGGCCTGAACTTCATGCCACTCGGCTCCTCGTCCATGGACCTGCCGGCTGTTAGCACTCGCCGGCGGTGAGTGCCAAACCGCGCTCGCATGTAGAAGCGGAGCCGCCGGCCTTCAAGAGGTGCCGCCCCGATTTGTCAGCAGATCACCCGGAATGCTGCTAACCTATTGAAAACAATACGAGAATGCCTCGCGCGCGGCTTGACGGCGGCCCCCGCTCGGGCATCATCGAAAGCGTTCGGAGCCACCTGGGAGACGACACGGATGTCCCGACACCGCGACGATCTCGGACGGCAGCTCGACGGCTACCGGCTCGCCACCGCCGAAATCGTCTACCACATGCCGGACCATCCGGGCTTGCTGCAGACGTTCATCTGGCAGCACCTCGACATCGCCCCCCATTATCCCGAGTTGCGTCGCTTCCTCGACTTTTGGGTGAAGAACATCGACGGCAAGCTCCATTCCGTAACCGTCGGTCGAACGACGATCCTGACGCCTCCCCGCTACACCCGTGCAGCGGGGATCTTCACCCTCCACTGAGCCCGCTCGCACGATCCCCTCGCGGATCCGGCGAGCGTCGCCGGAGGTTCCCTTTCTCGGCCGCATCGGTACCGTGGCGTTAGGCGACCACGGATCGGGGAAGGCCGATGGGCGACGAGATCGAATGGCGGCGGCTGCGGGCCGAAGAGGTCTGCGCGCGGGCGGGGTCGGACGCTGTCGTGATCGTGCCGCTGGGCGCCCTCGAGCAGCACGGGCCGCACCTTCCGGTCGAGGTCGACTGCGTCTTGGTCGAGGCCGTCGCCGAACGCACCGCCGAGCTCCTGCGGAGGACGACCCCGGTGGTCGTGCTTCCGGTTGTCTGGGTCGGCATCTCCGAACACCACATGAGCTTCGGCGGAACCGTGACACTCGGTTTCCCCGCCTATGCGGCCCTCGTCGAAGGCATCCTCCGATCGATCGTGCGCGCCGGTTTTCGGCGGATCGTGCTCCTGAACGGCCACGGCGGCAACGACAACGCGCTCAAGGTGATCGTGGACGAGCTGCAGCCGCAGATCCCAGCGAAACTCGTTCAACTCACCTACTGGCGAGCCGCAGCCGAGGTCATCGGGCGGTTGCTCGAGGCCCAGGACGAGCTTCTCCACGCCTGCGAAGCCGAGACCTCGATGATGCTCGCCCTTCGGCCGGAGCTGGTCGACGCGACCCGCATTCCCGATGCCCCGCAGGGCGTGCCCGCTCAGGGCGACACGAAGAGCGCCGGCATCTATCGCTGGCGGCCGATCGCCGAGCGCTCGACTTCGGGCGTGATCGGTGTGCCGAGCACCGCCTCGGCCGCCAAGGGAGAGAGGCTCCTCGAGGCGATCGCGGCAGCCTTGGCCGACCGGCTCGGACGATCCGAGCCGTGGGGGCGGTGAAAGCCTGCCCGCCCCTCTGGCTCGAGCCGCCCTCGGCGCGATATGCTGCCGTCCGATCGAGGACCGCTGGGGGAGGGTGTCTTGCCGGAGACCGTGGCGATCGCGGCCGATCACGCGGGGTACGCTCTCAAGGAGAAACTGCGCGAGATACTGGTCGAACGCGGGCTCGACGTGCTCGATCTCGGGACCTATTCGGCGGAGCCCGCAGACTATCCCGACCAGGCGAACGCGGTCGCAGCCGCACTCGCCGACGGCCGGGCGGAGCGGGGCATCCTCGTCTGTGGTACGGGGATCGGCATCGCGATCGCCGCCAATCGCCACCGGCACGTGCGAGCGGCCCTCTGCCACGACGTGACGACGACGCGCCTAGCCCGTGAGCACAACGACGCCAACGTGCTCGTCCTCGGCGGCCGGATCGTCGGCGAGGCGACCGCACGCGATTGCCTGCTGACCTTCCTCGAAACACCCTTCGCCGGCGGTCGCCATGCCCGCCGGGTGGCGAAACTCGGTTGAGTCCCGGGCGCAGGCCGTCCTCCCGGTTTGCCGCTCCCCGTCCACTGCGGTAGATCTGCCGACGAGCCCGCCTTCGCTCGGATCCGAGCATGCGCTGCCCCTTCTGCGGTTCCGAGGACACCCAGGTCAAGGATTCGCGTCCTGTCGAGGACGCCTCCGTCATCCGTCGGCGTCGCCAATGTCCGAAATGCGGCGCCCGGTTCACCACGCTCGAGCGCGTCCAGCTCCGGGAGCTCGTCGTCGTCAAAAAGGACGGCCGCCGCGTACCCTTCGATCGCGACAAGCTCGCCCGCTCGCTGCGGATCGCCACGAGGAAGCGCGGAATCGACGAAGACCAGATCGAGCGCCTGGTCAACCGGATCGTGCGGGAGCTCGAACAGACCGGCGAGACCGAGATCCCCTCGACGCGGATCGGCGAGCTCGCGATGGCTCATTTGGCCGGCCTCGACCATGTGGCCTATGTGCGCTTCGCGAGCGTCTACAAGGATTTCGCGACCGCGCGTGACTTCGAGGAGTTCATCCGGGACCTGCCCGATCGCGAGCCCACGGCCGGCGAACGCCGATGAGCGCCGAGGACGTGCGCTTCATGCAGCTGGCGCTGGCGCTGGGCCAGCGAGCGGAAGGGGCGGCGTGGCCCAACCCGGCGGTCGGGTGCGTGATCGTGCGCGATGGCCGCATCGTGGGGCGCGGTTGGACGGGTGTGGGCGGCCGGCCCCACGCCGAGGCCGTCGCCCTCGCCCGAGCAGGTGCGGCGGCCCGTGGTGCGACCGCCTACGTCACCCTCGAGCCCTGCGCGCACCACGGCCGGACGCCCCCCTGCTGTGAAGCACTCCTAGCGGCCGGCATCGCGCGGGTCGTGGTTCCGATGCACGATCCGGACCCCCGGGTGGACGGCCGTGGGGTCGCGGCACTCCGCGCCGCCGGGGTGGTCGTGGAGGTGGGCTGTCTCGAGGCCGAGGCACGGCGAGCCCATGCGGGCTTTCTCGCGCGGCAATCCGCCCACCGGCCGATGGTCACGCTCAAGGTGGCCGTGAGCCTGGATGGGCGGATCGCCGCCGCTTCGGGGGTCGGCCGCTGGCTCACCGGTGAGCGGGCAAGGGCCTGGGCGCATCGGCTGCGGGCCGAACACGACGCCGTCCTCGTGGGAAGCGGGACCGTTCTCGCCGATGATCCGGATCTGACCTGCCGCCTGCCGGGCCTTTCACACCGATCGCCTGTCCGGGTCGTGCTCGATCGACGCCTCCGTCTCCCACTCGAGAGCCGGCTCGCCCGGACGGCGCGCCGGGTTCCGGTCTGGGTGGTGACCCGGTGTTCGGCCGATCCGGCGCATCGGGCCCGGCTCGAGGCACAGGGCGTTCGGGTCGAGCTTCTCCCGCCGGACCGCTCGGAGCGATTGGCCGACACCTTGGCGCTCCTCGCCGAAAGCGGTATCACGCGCCTGCTCGTCGAAGGTGGTGGGGAAATCGCCACGGCGTTCGTCCGCGCCGGGCTCGTCGATCGAATGGTCCTCTTCCACGCACCGATCCTCCTGGGTTCGGAGGCCGTATCGATGTTGGGTGAGCTGGGCGTGCCGCGGCCCGACGCGGCCCCGCGCTGGATCGCCGTCGAACACCGATCGACCGGCGAGGATCGCATGATGGTGCTGGAGCCGGCCGGAGGAGCGGGATGTTCACCGGCATCGTGACGCATCTGGGCCTCGTCGAGCGGATCGAGTGCGAGGCCGGCCGGATCTTGGATATCGCGCCGATCGGTCGTTTCGACGAGGTCGAAGTCGGTGCTTCGATCGCCCATGCCGGGGTCTGCCTCACCGTCGCGGCCCTCACCGAGACGGGCTGGCGCGTGCAGGCGTCGGCCGAAACCCTCGCCCGGACCACCCTCGGCCGTTGGCATCCGGGGGAACGGATCAACCTCGAACGTTCGCTTCGGATCGGTGACGAGCTCGGCGGGCACCTGGTCTTCGGCCATGTGGACGCGGTGGCCGAAATTCTCGCGATCGAGGAGCGCGCCGACGGCCGCCGGATCTGGATCGCGCTGCCCACGGAGCTGGCTCCTCTGGTGGCCGTGAAGGGCTCGATCGCCGTCGACGGGGTCTCCTTGACGGTCGTCGACCTGGAGGCGGACCGTTTCTCGGTGGTGATCGTCCCGCACACCTGGGCGGTGACCACCCTCCGCGACCGCGAAGCGGGGGACCTCGTCAATCTCGAGGCGGACATGCTGGCCCGTTACGTAGCCAGGCAGCTCGCCTTTCGTTCGCGCGGAGCCGCTCGTGTCTGATACCGTGGCGCTCGAGCGCGCGGGCCAGGATTCGCCCATCGCGACCATCGAGGAGATCATCGAGGAAGCTCGGCGTGGTCGGATGGTCGTGCTCGTGGACGACGAAAATCGCGAGAACGAAGGCGATCTCGTCGTGCCCGCCCAATTCTGTGACGCCGAAGCGATCAACTTCATGGCTAGGCACGGGCGCGGTCTGATCTGCCTCGCCTTGACCCGCCAACGCTGCGAACATCTGGGCCTTCCCCTGATGGCCCAGGGCAACGAGTCCCGACGCAGCACCGCCTTCACCATAAGCATCGAAGCTCGCCACGGCATCACGACAGGGATCTCGGCCGCCGATCGGGCGCGTACCATCCAAGTGGCCATCGACCCCGCGACGCGCCGCGACGATCTCTCGAGCCCCGGGCACATTTTTCCCCTGATGGCCCGCGACGGGGGCGTTCTCGTCCGTGCCGGCCACACCGAGGCGGCGGTCGACATCGCCCGTCTGGCCGGTCTCGATCCGTCGGGCGTGATCTGCGAGGTGATGAACGACGACGGGACGATGGCCCGTCTGCCGGATCTCGTGACCTTCGCGCGACGCCACGGGCTCCGGATCGGCCGCATCGCCGATTTGATCGCCTACCGGCTCCGCCACGACCGCCTCGTCGAGCGGGAGTTCGCGGCCCCCTTCCACAGCCGTTGGGGCGGCGACTTTCGCCTGGAAGTCTTCACCAACGTGCTCGACGGCGTCGAGCACGTGGCACTCGTCAAAGGCGATCTCGCCTCGCCCGAACCCGTCCTGGTTCGGGTGCACGCGGTCAATATCCTCGAGGACATTCTCGGCGCGGGCGAAAGCGGACGCGGCGACCAGCTGCACCGCGCCATGGAGCTGATCGGCCGCGCCGGCCGGGGCGTCGTGGTCGTGCTGCGCGAGCCGTCGCCCCGGAGCGTCTCCCAACGCCTCGCGATGGCTCAGGGCCGTGAGGCGGCGCCTCCGACCGATCTGCGCGTTTACGGAATCGGTGCGCAGATCCTGAAGGCCCTCGGGGTCCGCGACATGATCCTCCTCTCGAACACCGGCCGGACCATCGTCGGGTTGCAGGGCTACGATCTGCGGGTCGTCGAGACTCGCCCGCTGAGTGTGGAGGAGCCGACCTGATGGCGGGTCCCGCCGAAGCGCTCGCGCTCCCCTCGGAGCTCGGACCGGTCCGAGCCCTTCTCGTGGTGGCGCCCTACCATCGCCGGGTGACCGACCTTCTCGTCCGTGGCGCCGAACGCGTCCTGAGCGCGGTCGGTGCGACCACGACATCGCTCGAGGTGCCCGGCGCTCTCGAGATCCCCACCGCCGTGGCGATCGCGAGCCGCAGTGGCCGCTTCGATGCCTTCGTCGCACTCGGCTGCGTGATCCGCGGCGAGACTACCCATTACGACCTGGTCGCCGGAGAGAGCTGCCGCGGCCTGGTCGAGCTCGGCCTGCGTGAACGGCTCGCCATCGGCAACGGCATCCTCACGGTCGAGAATCTCGGCCAGGCGCTCGAGCGGGCCGATCCGGACCGCCAGGACAAGGGCGGGCACGCCGCGCGCGCGGCCCTCGCTCTCGTCGCGATAGCCCGCCGCTTCGCGGATCCGTCGCCTTGAGTGGCGATCGCAGAAGCGGCTCCGAGGCGCGCGATGCGATGGCGCGCCGCCGTGCCGCCCGCCTCGCCGCCGTGCAGGCGCTCTACCAACTCGATCTGGGCGGCGGCGATCCCGCGATCGTCGCCGAAGAGTTCCTGAGCCACGGTCCGGAAGGCGAAGGCGGCCGAACCGAGGCGATGGATGCGCCGTGGTTCCGCAAGGTGCTGATCGGAGCCTGGTCCGACCGGCCTCGGCTCGACGTGGAGATCTCGTCGGCCCTCGCGGAAGGGTGGTCGCTGGCCCGATGCGGCGCCGTCGTTCGAGCGATCCTGCGGGCCGGAGCCTTCGAGCTCGCGGCCCTGCCGGAAGTTCCCGTCAAGGCGGTGATCAACGAGTATGTCGACATCACGCACCTCTTTTCGGGCGGCGGTGAGCCGGGTTTCGTGCACGCGGTCCTGGACCGGCTCGCCGGTCGTTTCAGAGCCGGTCGAGGTACACCTTGAGCCTCGGTGAATTCGACTTCATCGAGCGGCTCTTGCGACCGCTCTCCGAAGGCTTTCCTGGTGCTCTGGGGCTGCGCGACGACGCCGCGCTGATCGACGTTCCGTCCGATCGGCAGCTCGTCGTCGCCAAAGACGCCCTGGTGGCGGGCATCCATTTTCTTCCCGACGATCCCGCCGACCTGGTCGCCGGGAAGCTGCTACGGGTGAATCTGAGCGACCTGGCCGCGATGGGGGCCGAGCCGCTCGCCTATCTCACGGCGATCGCACGACCGGCCGATCTGCCCGATGCTTGGCTCGAGGGGTTCGTCCGGGGGCTCGAACGCGACCAGAAGGCTTTCGGCCTTCACCTCGTGGGCGGCGACACCGTCTCGACGACCGGACCGCTCGTGCTGTCTCTGACCATCCTCGGGCTCGTCCCCCGTGGCCGAGCGTTGCGCAGGGACGGGGCTCGACCGGGTGAGCTCGTCTGTGTTTCGGGAACACTCGGCGACGCGGCTTTGGGTTTGCGCATCCTCCGCGGCCTCGCGGCACCTGACGAGCTGGCCTTCCCCCTGGTCGAGCGCTATCGGATACCGCAGCCCAGGCTCGCCCTCGGGCGGGCGCTCTACGGCCTGGCGAGCGCAGCGATCGACATCTCCGACGGCCTGATCGCCGACCTCGGTCACCTCCTCCGAGCCTCGGGGGTCGGTGCCCGAATCGAAGCGGCGGCCGTGCCCCTCTCTCCGCCGGCGCGTGCCTTGCCGGGTGCCCGGCAGAGCGCATTGTGCGGCGGCGACGATTACGAGCTTCTGTTCACGCTGCCGGCCGATCGCGAGCCGCTTCTCGCGGTTCTTTCCGCCCGGCTCGAGTTGCCTCTGACCGTCATCGGGCGGACCCGTGCCGAGCCCGGCTTGGACGTGGTCGACGAGCGCGGTGCGCCCGTGCATGTCGAGCGGTCCGGCTGGCGTCACTTCTGACCGCGTCTCGCTCGAGCGGGCGGCGCTACCGAGCCCGCTGAGCTTCGCGTTTTCTCCCGCGGCGGTGGTCGTCGCCGACCGCCGCGACCGAGCCGCCGTTTCGAGGAGCGGCCCGACGCTCGTCAGCGCGAACCCACGGCGCGTTCGGCCGGCGCCAGAACGAGGCACGGCTTCCCGGCCCGCCGCAGGCTCGCGCAGGCACCGAGCGCATCTGCACGATTGAGCCCCACCACCTGGGCCGCGTACATGCGGGACCGCGAGCGCGGCTCGGCGACCGCCACGGTCCCTCCCCTGAGCGACGGCAGCGTCCGCGCCAACCGCCGCGCCGTCTGGCTCGCCGTGCGGCGATCCCGGAACGCTCCGAGCTGAACCCCGAAGTCGCCGGCCTGCCGCCGTGCCGCAGTGGTCGTCCGACCCGTCGGCGCCGCAGCATCGGGACGCTCCTGGACGACGGTCGGCGTTGCGCCGGCCGCCGCCGTCGGCTGGCTCGAACCCTGGCCCTGCGCAGCGATCTCGCCGCCGCCCCCACGCCCGCTGAAGGCTTCGTCCAAGAGCCGCACCATCTCGCGATTGCGCACGGCAGAGCTGGACCCACCGAGCACCACCGCCACCAACCGCCTGCCGTCGCGCACCGCCGAGGCGGCGAGATTGTAGCCCGAGGCTCGAATGTAGCCGGTCTTCAGACCATCCATCCCGGGATAGGTGGTGAGCAGACGATTGTGGTTGTGGTAGGTTCTCCCTCTCCAGACGAAATAGGGAAGTCCGAAATATCCATAATACTCTGGAAAATCGGAAAGCAGCCGACTCGCCAGGACAGCCATGTCCCGGGCCGTCGTTCGTTGCAGTTCGTCGGGCAGACCCGATGCATTGACGAATCGAGTTCGCGTCATTCCGAGCTCGCGTGCCCGATAGCTCATGAGCTGGGCGAAGCGTGCTTCCGTACCGCCGATCGCTTCCGCGAGCACGACCGCCACGTCGTTGGCCGACTTGACCGCCAAGGCTCGGATGGCGTCGTCGACGCGGATCGTCGAGCCGGGCCGCAGACCGAGCTTGGATGGCGGTTGACGCGCAGCCTCGGCCGACACCGGAAGCCGCGTCGCCAACGAGAGTCGACCGGCGCGCAACGCTTCGAAAGTCAAATACAGGGTCATCATCTTGGTCAACGAGGCAGGATAGTTGACCGTGTCCGCACCGGACTCGGATAGTACTGCTCCGGTATTGTGATCGACGACGATCGATGTGAGAATCTGCGCGCGCAACGGGGCAGGCACCATGAACGCCATCGTGGCGAGGAGTCCGAGGATAGCGATGCCCCTGCGGCTGGCCACGCTCGACCTCCTCGACCTTGCCGAGGCTCCCGGCGGCCCGAGGTCGACCGCCGATACCCTCTCCGCTGCTACCCGTTAGCGGAGAAAGGTTAACCGAATTTTGAGCTCCTGTCGAGCACGCACGCGATTCCGATCGGCCGTTCTTCTATCGAGGGTTGAGTCGGCCCTTCTCACCCGCTACCTGGCCGAAGACTCGACTGGTTCGAGGAACCGCCGGTAGACCCATCCGCTCCGGCCGTCGGCGAGCTCCACCTTGAACCAACCTTTTTCGTCGCCGCGCGCCGTGAATTCGGCGCCTCGACGCAGTGAGCCGATCGCAGCACTCGTCGTAGAAGGCTCCGCCCGCACGAACACGTCGGCATTGACCCGGAACCGAGCACCGGATCCGCTCTCTCCCGCAGCCTTTTGCGCGTTGTCGGTTGCACCTTCCCCTGCCCTCTCGACCGCGCCGCCCCGAGAGCTCGCCGCGGCTGCGGTCTGGTCGGAGGGCTCGGGAGCGATCGGTTGGGGAGGCGAGGAGGGGGCGCCCGGGCGAGCGGAAGGCGATCCGGCCGGTTCGGTCCTGGGCCCAGCCGGCGAGCGGGCGGCGAGGATCGAGCGCGCTCGCTCGAGCTGGGCCCGCGCCTCCTTGTTGTCCGGTGCGAGCCGCGCCGCGGTCTCCAGATCCTCGATCGCCGCCTCGATCTCGCCCCGCTCGAGGCGCAGTTCGGCGCGACGGACATAGGCGGTCGGGTGCCCCGGCTCGAGCTCGATCGCCCGCGCGAGATCACCGAGCGCTCGATCGACGTCGCCCACTCGGGCGGCAGCCAATCCCCGGCGAGTGTGGGCGATGCGGAGGTTGCGAAGGCTCTTGGGGTCGCCGGGCCGTAGTTGCAATGCCCGCTCGTAATCGGCGATGGCGCGGTCGAAGTCCCCGAGTTCGCCGTACGCCACACCACGGTTGTTGTGTGCCAGCGCGAGGCTGTCGGAATCCAGGCTGCCGCCTTCGATCGCCCGGGTGAAAGCGACGACGGCCTGTTCGGGCCTGCCGTCGGCAAAGGCCTGGTTGCCGGCCCGGATATCGGCGAGCGGATCGGCGGCCACCGGTCCGCCGCTGCCCATCAGGAGACCGACCGCGAGCAGGATCGCGCGGAGCATGGCGTTCCCCCGGTTTTGCCGTCGCTATGCCACGAGCTATCCCAACGGCAAAGGGCTCATGGCCGGCGGCGCTCGGCGGCCTTTCTGCGGAGCCGCGAGCGGATCTCGGCCGCCCGACCGACCTTGTTCTCCTGCTGCCCCCGGGCGACCGCCAGGGCCTCCTCGGGCACGTCTCGGGTGATCGTGCTGCCGGCCGCGACGATCGCCCCTGGTCCGATACGGACCGGTGCCACGAGCGCCGTATTGGAGCCCACGAAGGCGCCGGCTCCGATCTCCGTCGGGTGCTTCGCGAATCCGTCGTAGTTGCAAGTGATCGTGCCCGCGCCGATGTTCGCACCCGGCCCGACGCTGGCATCCCCGAGATAGGTCAAATGGTTGGCCTTGGCGCCCTGGCCGAGCCGGGTGGCCTTGACCTCGACGAAGTTGCCGACGCGAGCGCCGCGCTCGAGCACCGTGCCCGGCCGCAGCCGAGCGAACGGCCCTACCGTGGCTCCCGCTTCGACCACCGCACCTTCGAGATGCGAGAAGGGATGGACGACCGCTCCGGCCCCGACACGGGTACCCGGGCCCAACACCACGTAGGGCTCGAGCACGGCCCCCGGTTCGACGACGCAGTCGGCCGCCAAGAACACGGTCTCCGGTGCCGGCATCACGACGCCGGCATCGAGGAGCTCCCCTCGCCGGTGTTCCTGCCAGAGACGCTCGAGGTCGGCGAGTTGGCGCTGGCTGTTGACCCCCAGGCCCTCGATCGCCGTCGCCTCGACCGCTCGACACGACCAGCCTCGGCCGACCGCCAGGGCGACCGTATCCGTGAGGTAGTATTCGTTCTTCTCCGGTCTGAGCGGCAGCGATTCGAGAAGAACAGGCAGCCGGGCCGCGTCGAACGCCATCACCCCGGAGTTGCACGATCCGACGGCCTTGAGCTCGGGATCCGCGTGTCGTTCCTCGACGAGCTCCACGAGTCCCGCGCCCGCGAACCGCAAGCGGCCGTACCCGCTCGGATCGTTCGGCCGGAACCCCAACACGGCGACCGCTGCATCCGCGCTCTCCCGCTCCACGAGCAACCGCGCGAGCGTGTCGTGCTCGAGAAGCGGGGTGTCGCCGTACAGCACGAGGACCGACCCGGTGCCGAGGAACGCCGGCCGAGCCACCGCCACGGCATGCCCCGTGCCCATGGGAGGATCCTGAACGACGATCCGGGCCTCGGGCGTGAAGGCCTGCACCTCGGCCTCGACCTCGGCCATGCCCGGCGCGAGGACGACCACGAGCCGATCGGGTTCGAGCCGACGCGCGGTCGCGAGCACGTGGCGGATCAGCGGCCAGCCCGCCAGAGGGTGAAGCACCTTCGGCCTGCCGTTTCGCATCCGCGTGCCTTTGCCCGCGGCCAGGACGACGACCGTGAGAGGCGAACGCGCCACGGAACCTCCGACGATTGGCCGAGACCGAACGCGGACCTATCTCTCGCCGCGGTGCGGTGATCGCACAAGCCCGTTCCGACCGCCGCCGCGGTCGGGTGCACTCCGGAGACCTCGATGCCGATCCATGCGGTGATCTTCGACCTCGACGGCACGCTCGTCGAGACGGCACCCGACCTGCACGCAGTGCTGGCCGAGCTTCTCGAGCGCGAGGGTCTCCGTGTCCCACCGCTCGAAGCCGTGCGCGGTATGATCGGTGACGGTGCCCGGACGTTGATCCGCCGGGCACACGAATGGCAGGGGCAGGATCTCGAGGCCGAGCGGCTCGAGGACCTCTATGCCTGGTTCCTGGAGCGCTACACGGCCGAGCCGGCGCGCTTCAGCCTGCCCTACGAGGGCGTCCCCGAAACCCTACGTGCCTTACGCGAGCACGGAGCGCGGCTCGGTGTCTGTACCAACAAGCCGCAAGCCCCGAGCGAACGGCTGTTGGAGGTCGTCGGCCTCGCGCCCTGGCTCGACGTGGTGACCGGCGGCGACGTCCTGCCCGTCCGCAAACCCGACCCACGTCATCTCGCGGCCACGATCGCAGCACTCGGTGCGTCGCCGGCCGAAGCGGTCATGGTGGGCGACAGTTCGAATGACGTGGCCGCGGCACGTGGCCTCGGTATCCCCTGCGTACTCGTAAGCTTCGGGTACACCGCGACACCGGCCCGCGAGCTCGGCGCGGACCGCGTCATCGACCGGTTCGACGAGCTCGGCGCGGTCCTCCGGGAGCTCGCCGGCTCACCTTGACAGACCCTTCCGGCGCTCCCTAGATGCCGGACGTCGAGGGGCGCTTAGCTCAGCGGTAGAGCACCGTCTTCACACGGCGGGGGTCGCTGGTTCGAAACCAGCAGCGCCCACCATTGCGTCTGCACCCTATCGGGCTGCTCGCGGGGATCGTGGACTTCCCGGCCCGGGCGAGTGGTCTCCCATCGGCCGTCGCTGTCACGCGGCGCGCAGCGCCGTCGCGGCCGAGTGGCCGAGAAAGCGCCAGGCCGTCGCAGCACCGACCGCGAGGGCGAGAGCGGTCGTCGCCGCGAGCACGACGAGCGGCGGCGTCCAAGCGAACGTCCAGCTCGTCCCGAAGACGAAGCGAACGATCGACCAGGCAGCGAACCCGCCCGCCAGAATGCCGACCGTGCCGGCCAGCAGCGCGAGGACCAGCACCTCGGCCGAGAGGACGGCCAGAATCTGTCGACGCGGCGCCCCCAGGATCTTCAAGAGCACCGTCTGCTGCAGATGTCGTCTCCGTGCCGCGACCAGAGCCGCGACCAGTACCAACAGGCCCGTCAGAAGCGTGACGCTCGCCACCGCCCGAATGGCGAGTCCGATCTTCTCGAGCGTGGCGACGACCTCGCGGGCGATCGGCCCGATCTCGATCGGTGTGACGTTCGGCAACTCTCGGGCGAGCCGATCGAGAAAAGCGGGCGCGACCCTGTCGGGAAGGTCGAGAGTAGCGATCCGGACGTGCGGTGCGCTGTCGATCACGCCGGGGCTGAGCACGAAGACGAAGTCGAGCCTACCGGCAGCCCAGTCGACCTCACGGCGGATATTAGCGATTTTCGCCTCGATCGCGCGGCCCAGGACATTGAAGCTCAGCGTGTCGCCGACCTCCACACCGTAGCCGCGGGCGACCTCGGCCTCGATCGAGACGAGCGGCGGACCGGCATAGTCCGCCGGCCACCAAGCGCCGGCCACGAGCGAGGTGCCCGCGGGCGGGGAAGCCTGCCAGGTGAGGCCGCGGTCGCGATCGACCGTCCACCGCACGTTCTCCGCGATCCGCGCTCGGTCGATCGGTTCGCCCTTGATTCGCGTGACCCGTGCCCGAAGCGTGGGTGCCGACTGGAGGAGCACCACGCCCGGTGTGCCCGCGACGAGCCGCTCGAACGGTACCCACTGGTCGGGCTGGATGTCGATCACCACGTGGCTCGGTGCCCGCTCGCCGAGGCGCATTTCCAGCTCGTCGCGGAGATTGACTTCGATCAGGCCGATCGTGACGAGCAGACCGAGACCGGCGCCGAGTCCCACTACGACCGGCAGGGCACCGCTCGCGCTCCGCGAGAGGTTGCGCGCGGCGAGGCGCAGCGCGAGGGGTGCGCTCGCGAGGAGCTCGGCCGCGAGGCCGAGCAGGATACGCCCGAGGCCCGCGAGCAGCACCACGGTGAGGATCGCTCCCCCCGCGAACAGCAGACCCAGGCGCGGCCGCTCGACGTTCGCGACGACGACGGCCACGAGTGCCATCGCCACCGAGCCGAGTGCGACGAGCCGGCCCCACCGCGGCCGGCCCGACAGCGGCACCACCTCCGCGCGCAAGAGGCTCGCGCAGGAGATTTCCCGCGCTCGGGCGAGAGGCCATCCGGAGAAGAGAGCGGCGGTGAGGAAGCCGGTGGCACCGGCGAGGAGCAGAGGGCGGGGCTGCAATCCCGCCTCGATCGGAACCGGCAGGAGCCGGCCGAGCCCCGAAGCGAGCAGGAAGGGCAGGAGCTGGCCGACCACGAGGCCGAGCCCGACACCCGCCACCGTGACGAGACCCACGAGGGTCGCATAGGCCGCGTCGACCTCCCTCGAGGTGGCACCGAGCGCTTTGAGCACGGCGATGGTCGATCGTCGGCTCGCGAGGAAAGCCGAAACGGCAAGCGCGATACCGAGCCCGCCCACCACGAGCGAGGAGAGCCCGGCGAGCGTCAGGTAACTCGCGAGCCGGTCGGAGAACCGAGCCACCGACGGTTCGACCATGGACGCCGTCCGCAGACGCCAGTTCGCCTCGGGCTCGAGCCGCCGCAGCCGTTCGACGATCGGGTCGACGTCGTGCCCAGGAACCACGGCCCGATGCTCGAACCGCAAGAGGGCCCCGGGCCGCGTCGTTCCTGCCCGCTCGGCGGTCTCGCGGCTCACGAGCAGCCGCGGGCCGAAGCCCGCGAAGCCGCCGAGACGATCGGGTTCGCGCAGGATCACGGCTCTGATCGTGACACTCGCCTCCCCGAGCCGAAGCCGGTCGCCGAGCCGAACCCCGAGGCGGGCGAGCAGCGTCGGCTCGACCGCCGCACCGTCGCCGGCCAGTGCCTCGCCGATCGGAAGCGGAGGATCGAGCTGGACCGCACCCACGAGTGGCCAAGCCCCGTCCACGGCCTTCAACGCCACGGCGAGCCGCCGGCCGTCCGGTCCGGTGACGAGCGCGGTCGTCCTGAGCGTGGTCGAGAGCCGCGCCTCGGCTCCGAAGAGGCGGCCGAGCTCCTCCGCCGGGACCGGGATGTTCGCGCTCTCGAGCTCGAGGTCCCCGCCCAGGAGCGCCCGAGCGTCGCGGCGGACGCTCTCGCGGACCGACCCCGCCGACACGCCGACCGTCGCGATCGTAGCTACACCCACGGCGAGGGCGAGAAGCACGACGAGAAGCGGACGAAACGCTCCCCTCAGCTCGCGCTTCGCGATGGTCCAGGCGATCGGCAGACCGCTCATCGGCCGCCCGCCGTCACCAGGCCGCTCGGCCCGCCGGCGGTCGTGGGGCTCGCTTCCTCGAGCCGCCCGGCATCCATGGCCAGCCTTCGCGCGCAGCGTGCCGCGAGCCTCGCATCGTGGGTGACGAGCAGGAGCGTCGTGCCGTGTTGCTCCTGGACGCCGAACAGGAGCTCGACGATCTCTCGCCCGGTCTCGGCGTCGAGATTTCCGGTGGGCTCGTCGGCGAGCAGGAGGTCGGGCGCATTGGCGAGAGCCCGGGCCAGTGCCACCCGTTGCTGCTCGCCAC
This sequence comes from Geminicoccaceae bacterium, assembly GCA_036759485.1. Lineage (GTDB taxonomy): Bacteria > Pseudomonadota > Alphaproteobacteria > Geminicoccales > Geminicoccaceae > JANXAZ01. Next base: position 21,067 of record DAIOUO010000007.1, read on the forward strand.
CCGAGAGCTGGGCGGGATAGTGCTCCAGCCGATGGGCGAGGCCCACTTCTTCGAGAAGCTCGGCAGCACGGGCCGTCGCGCCGGGCCGGCGGGCGAGCTCCATGGGCAAGGCCACGTTCTCGATTGCCGTCATCGACGGCACGAGGTGAAAGGCCTGGAACAGGATCCCGACGTGACGGCGGCGAAACAACGCCAACTCGTCCTCGTCGAGCGCGCCCAGATCGCGGCCGCAGACGACGACACGACCGGACGTGGCCCGCTCGATCCCGCCGATGATCGCAAGAAGGCTGGACTTGCCGGATCCCGACGGACCGACCACGCTCACCGTGGTGCCCGCTTCGACCTCGAGGTCGACTCCTCGCAGGATCGTGACCGGGCCCGCGGGGCTCGAGAGTGTGAGATGGACGTCGTCGAGGTCGATCATGCACCGGGCACGCCGTAGGTCGAGGGCGGGTCTCCGCGTCGACATGGAACGAGCGTCCGCACGCCGCAAGGTGCTCGCGGCACTCGCCGCGGGTGCGATTCTCCGGGGGTGGCCGTCGAGCGCGGCCGAGTGCCGCATCGCCGTCCTCGGCGATTCGCTGACGGCCGGTTACGGGCTCGCGGTCGCGGATGCGTTTCCGGCGCGTCTCGAGGCGGCTCTCCGCAGCCGCGGTTTTTCCTGTGCGATCGTCGATGCCGGTGTCTCGGGCGACACGAGCGCCGGTGGTGCCGCCCGGGTCGGCTGGGTGCTCGCCGACCGCCCGAGCCACCTGCTCGTGGAGCTCGGTGGCAACGACGCGCTTCGCGCCCTGCCGCCCGAGGAGCTCGAGGCCAATCTCGAGCGGATCGTGGCAGCCGCCCGGGCCCGAGGCGTCGCGGTCATGATCGCCGGCATGTTGGCGCCTGCCAACCTCGGCACGGAGTACGGGGCCGCCTTCGCCGCCGCCTACCGGCGGGTCGTCGATCGCCACGCGCTCGCCTTCTACCCCTTCTTTCTCGATGGCCTCGTGGGACGGCCGACGCTCTTCCAGGCCGACGGGATCCACCCCAACGCAGCCGGTGTGGCGGTCGTCGTCGAGCGGATCCTACCGACCGTCGACGCCTGGTTGCGGGCCACCGGGATCTCACCGAAGGGTTGATTCGGCTTCGCCCGATCTCCCGGCCGGTGCAAGATCTTACCCACAACCTGTTGATGACTTCGGGGATAACCGGTCCATCACGCTCTTGCGGCATAACGTCCCCGCGTGCTTGAGATCGAGGTCGAGCTGGGGATAACCCCCGCGCGGGGACGGGGCCCGGAGCCTCCGCGGGGCCCATCGGGGAGGGATCGATGAGCGAGCTCTACAAGGTCGACCCGGCATGGGCGGCGAGTGCGCATTGCAATCGCGAGCGCTACCAGGAGATGTATCGTCGCTCTGTCGAGGACCCCGATTCCTTCTGGGCCGAGATGGCGGAACGCATCACTTGGTTCAAGAAGCCGACCAAGATCAAAAACTCGACGTATCAGGGGAACGTACAGATCAAATGGTTCGAGGATGGTGAGCTGAATGTCTGCTACAACTGCGTCGACCGCCACCTCCCGCATCGTGCCAATCAGGTCGCGATCATTTGGGAGGCCGACGATCCGGCAATCGACAAGAAGATCACCTACCGCGAGCTGTATGATCGGGTCTGCCGGCTTGCGAACGTCCTCAAGAGCATGGGTGTGAAGAAAGGTGATCGGGTCACGATCTACCTGCCCATGATCCCCGAGGCGGCCTATGCTATGCTCGCCTGCGCACGGATCGGCGCCATCCACTCCGTCGTATTCGGCGGCTTTTCCCCCGACAGCCTCGCCGACAGGATCAACGACGCCAAGGCGCAGCTTCTGATCACGGCCGATGGTGGTCTGCGGGGTGGAAAGGTCGTGCCCTTGAAGGCGAACGCCGACGAGGCCCTCAAGAAGTGTCGTCCCGACGTCAAAGTCTTGCTGTTCCGCCATACGGGTATCGCCGTCGACATGGTCGAGGGGCGCGATTTCGATGCCCGTGAGCTGATGGCCAAGGCCGAAGGTCACTGCCCGCCCGAGGTCATGAACGCAGAGGATCCGCTGTTCATCCTCTATACCTCGGGCTCGACCGGCAAGCCGAAGGGCGCTCTCCACACGAGCGGCGGCTACATCGTCTACACCTCACTGACGCATCAATATATTTTCGACTACAAGGACGGTGACGTGTATTGGTGCACCGCCGACGTCGGTTGGGTGACCGGTCACAGCTACATCGTCTATGGACCGCTCGCCAACGGCGCCACCACCTTGATGTTCGAGGGCGTGCCCAACTACCCGACCTTCTCGCGGTTCTGGGAAGTCGTCGACAAGCATCACGTCACGATCTTCTACACGGCACCCACCGCGATCCGCGCGCTCATGCAAAAGGGCGAGGGGCCGGTCAAGGCGACCTCGCGGAAGTCCCTGCGCCTTCTGGGTTCGGTGGGCGAGCCGATCAATCCGGAAGCCTGGCGTTGGTACTATCGGGTCGTGGGCGAGGGCCGCTGCCCGATCGTCGACACCTGGTGGCAGACCGAGACCGGCGGCATCCTGATCTCACCCCTGCCCGGTGCCATCGACCTCAAGCCCGGATCGGCCACGCTGCCGTTCTTCGGCGTCAAGCCCGCCATCGTCGACGGGGAAGGGAAGATCCTCGAAGGTCCTTGTGAAGGAAACCTCGTGATCCTCGATTCCTGGCCCTCCCAGATGCGCACCGTCTTCGGCGACCACGATCGCTTCGTCCAGACATACTTCTCGACCTTCAAGGGAATGTACTTCACGGGGGACGGCGCGCGTCGCGACGAGGACGGCTATTATTGGATCACCGGCCGGGTGGACGACGTCCTCAACGTTTCGGGCCATCGGCTCGGCACCGCCGAGGTGGAGAGCGCGCTCGTCGCCCATCCGGCCGTGGCGGAGGCGGCGGTCGTGGGTTACCCCCACGAGATCAAGGGCCAGGGCATCTACTGCTACGTGACGCTCAAGGCCGACATCGAGCCGTCCGCGGCGCTCCGCAAGGACCTCGTCGCCTGGGTCCGCAAGGAGATCGGTCCGATCGCCACGCCGGACGTCATCCAGTGGGCGCCGGGCCTGCCGAAGACCCGTTCGGGCAAGATCATGCGCCGGATCCTGCGCAAGATCGCCGAGGGCGAGTTCAAGGCCCTCGGCGACACGACGACGCTGGCCGATCCGAGCGTGGTCGACGATCTGATCGCCCGCCGCGCGGAGGCGATGGCGCAGCAGTGACGATGGGATGCGGGCGCCCGGCCCGGTCCGTCACGACCGATCCGGCCGGAGGCCGAGCGCCCGCTCCTCGACCGCGATCCGAAGCGCCAGAACCACCCCGTTGGCGATGCCGAAGACGGCCGCCCATCGGGGCTCGTCGCAGGCGAGCGCGAGGACGGGAACTTCGAGAAGCACGATCAGATAGTTGGGATGGCGAAGCCAGCGGTAGGGCCCGCGGGTGACGAGCGGCGCCCCGGGCAGGGTCAGGACCCGTGTCGTCCAGCGCTCCCCCAGGCTCGCGACGACCCAAAGGCGCAGCGGCTGGAGCGCGAGCCAGGCCAGGAACCAAGGTAGAACGAGGGGCCGTTCGGCCGGGGCGGCGCGCCAGAGGGCAGCCAAGAGCGCCGCATGCAGGAGGACGATCAGAGGATAATGACGGGCGCCGTGTTCGACCGCCCCGCGCGCCCGCAAGAGCCGCTCGTTGCGGCGCGACCAGGCGAGCTCGGCGAGCCGCTGCACCGCCACGACGAGCAACAACAGATGGACCGGCCCGAGGCTCACCGTTCGATCACCGTGAAGCCCGCGGTGAACCCAGGGCCGAGCGCGATCAGCACCCCGCGCTGCCAGCCTGGCTCGGCGAGTGCCCGGTCGAGCACGAAGAGCACGGTGGGCGCCGACATGTTGCCGAATTCGGCGAGCACGGCGCGGGCATGCTCGAGTCCCGCCGCCGGCGGCGGCAGGGCCCGTTCGAGCGCCGCGAGAACCTTCGCCCCGCCCGGGTGACAGAGCCAGCGGTCGACGTTCTCGGCCTCGAAGCCATGGCGAGACAGGAAGGCAGCGAGCGCCGGGCCCAGCCGATCGCGGGCGATCTCGGGCACCGACGGAGCGAACAAGACGCCCAGACCGTCGTCCTCGATCCGCCAACCCATGACCTCGAGGGTGCCGGGGAAGCGCACCTCGCCCGCGGGTCCGATCCGGGGCCCCACCCCACCGGCCTCGAGAACGGCCGCAGCTGCACCGTCGCCGAAGAGCGCACAAGCGACGAGATTGGCGAGGCTCGCATCCGACCATCGCAAAGCCAGGGAGCAGAGCTCGACCACCAGCAGGAGCACCCGGCTTCCGGGCCGAGCGCGCGCGAGATCGGCGGCGCGTGCGAGGCCCAGCACGCCACCCGCGCAACCGAGACCGAACAGCGGTGTGCGCATCAAATCGTCCCGCAGGCCGATCCGCTCGGCGAGGCGGGCCTCGAGGGACGGCGTCGCGATGCCGGTCGAGCAAACGGTGACGACCGCGTCGATGGCGCCCGGGTCGAGGGCCGCCGCCTCCAACGCGCGCGAGGTCGCGAGCTCGAGCAGGTCGAGCGCCGTATCGAGAAAGATCGCGTTGCGCCGGCCGAAGCCCATCGGCTCCAGATAGGCCTCGACCGGCAGCGCGATCCGGCGTCGCTCGATGCCGCAATGGTCGAAGAGCTGGAGCCTGCGGTCGAGCTCGTCGAGCCGGTCGGCGAAGAGCCGCCGAGCACCCGCCTTCGCCGCGGCTTGGGTCAGGACGTGCGGAGGGTTGGCCAGGGCCAGGGCACGAAGGGCGACCCCGGCCACGGCGTTCTCAGAGGCCGGCGAGCTCGTTGGCGAGGATCGCCCCGCGCGAGGCCATGAAGTAGAGCCCCATGTGATGGGCCGGCCATTTCGGGTGCGCCGAGGTCGGGGGCAGGCCGAGCCGCTCCGCGGTCGCGCGTGGCAGATCGTAGGTGGCACAAGCCGGTTCGTACACCACGATGTCGCGCAGGGTCGGGGCGAAGCCGCGGTTGCGAGCCGAAAGCAGGGTCAAGACGAAGTCCATCACGCAGATGTCGGTGCAGATTCCGACCGTGACGATCGCCTCCAGGCGGTGGAGATTGATCCAGTCGACGAGTTTGTTGTGCGAAAGCCCGTGCTGACCGCGAGCAGTCGCCGGCTCGATCGCGCCGACGAAGCCGTTGATGCAGTCCTTGCGGATCAGGACCACATCGGGATCGCCCTCGAGCCAGGACAGCTGCGGCACGAGATTCTCTTCGCCGGTCCCGCGAATGCAGTGCGGCGGGTAGGGAGGCTCGGGCTTGTTCGGCTCGTGCGTGTCGAGGAAGGCCAGGACGGGCAACTTTTTCCCGCGAAAGCTCCGGGCGAGCGCGTCGGTGCGCTCCACCATCCGGGCGATCTGCTCGTCGGGGGCGCTCGGTGCGAGGTTGCCACACCCGACCGTGCAGAACCCGTTGACCTCGTCGACGATGACGAGCCCGGCTTCCGTAGGCAGTCGATAGGGCACGAGCCTCACCGGCATGGCCTCCCGAAGCCGTTCCAGAAGGTCGTCCGTACCCATTTCTCCGTCCCCCTGCAGACCCGCCCGGATGGTCGGAAGATCGCCTCTTCCAGCGCCTCCTTCAATGCCGCGCTTGACACCCGATGCTCCCGCGCGCTCCTGCCGCGGCGAAGCGGGGAGGGTCGCCATGCGGGTTGGCGTGATCGGTTGCGGCGGTCGAATGGGCCGGGCCGTCTTGCGCGAGGTCCTCGGAGCTTCGGACCTCGAGCTCGCCGGCGGCATCGAACGCTCGGGCCATCCCGATCTCGGGCAGGACCTCGGGCTTCTGGCCGGCCTCGGCGCAACGGGCCTGGTCGCTGCGAGCGACCTCGCCGTTCTCCTCGAGCGCTCCGATGCGCTGATCGAGTTCTCGACCCCCGAAGCCTCCTTGGAGCATGCGCGGGCCTGTGCCGATCGAGGACGGCCCCTCGTCGTCGGCACCACGGGTTTCTCGGCGGAGCAGGATCGAGAGCTGTCTCGGCTCGCGGAGCGCTTCCCCCTCCTGGTCGCCCCGAACATGAGCTTGGGCGTCAATCTCCTCCTCGTCCTAACCGAGCAGGTCGCGCGTGCCCTCGGCCCCGACTTCGACGTCGAGATCCTGGAGATGCACCATCGCCAGAAGATCGACGCCCCTTCGGGTACCGCGCTCGCGCTCGGCCACGCCGCCGCCGAGGGGCGTGGCGTCCGGCTGGACGAGGCGGCCGTGCGGGTCCGTGACGGGGTGACCGGCCCGCGCGTGCGGGGCACGATCGGGTTCGCCACGCTCCGGGGTGGCGACGTCGTGGGCGACCACTCGGTGATCTTCGCGGGCGAGGGGGAGCGGATCGTCCTCCAGCACCTCGCGGCCGACCGGCGAATCTACGCCCGGGGCGCCGTGGCGGCGGCGCGTTGGCTCGTGGGCCGTTCACCCGGGCGCTACGGCATGCGCGACGTGCTCGGCCTCTGAACTCGGCCCCCGAGCGCGCCGCTCAGGCGGCGAGATCGTAGCCGAGCTCGCCCGCGAGGATCTCGAGCAGCTCGGCCGCGGCATCCGCGATCACCGTTCCGGGGGGAAAGATCGCGCGGGCGCCGGCAGCCCTGAGTGCCGGGAAGTCTTGCGGCGGGATCACGCCCCCCACCGCCACGACGATGTCGCCGCGGCCTTCGGCCTCGAGTGCGGCGACGAGCTCCGGCACGAGCGTCAGATGTCCGGCCGCGAGGGAGCTCACGCCGATCACGTGCACGTCGTTGTCGACAGCCTGTCGCGCGGCCTCGGCCGGTGTCTGGAACAAGGGGCCGATATCCACGTCGAACCCCAGGTCGGCGAAGGCCGTGGCGATCACCTTCTGACCCCGATCGTGCCCGTCCTGCCCCATCTTCGCGATCAGAATCCGCGGCCTGCGCCCTTCCAAGGCGGCGAACGCCTCGACCATGCGGCGCACCTTCTGGACCTTCTCGGCGGTCGCCATCTCGCTCGCGTACACCCCGCTCACGGCGCGGATCGGTGCCACGTGCCGACCCCAGACCTTCTCGAGGGCGGCGGTCATCTCGCCGACTGTGGCGCGTCGTCGCGCCGCCTCGATCGAAAGCTCGAGCAGATTGCCCTCGCCCGTCTCGGCTGCCCGAGTCAGCGCGTCGAGTGCCCGGCGCAGCGCGAGCTCGTCCCGATCGGCCTTCAGCGCCGCGAGGCGCGCGAGCTGGGCCTCGCGCACGGCCCGATTGTCGATCTTCAACACCTCGATCGGCGGCTCCTCCTCGGGCACCCACCGGTTGACGCCCACGATCACGCGCCGTCCGCTGTCGATCTGGGCCTGGGTGCGGGCGGCGGCCTCCTCGATCCGCAGCTTCGGCAAGCCCGCCGCGATGGCCGCGGCCATCCCGCCCATGGCCTCGATCTCGGCGATGTGCGCGAGCGCCCGTTCCGCCAGCTGGGCGGTGAGCTTCTCCACGTAATAGCTTCCGGCCCAGGGATCGACGGTCCGTGTGACGCCCGTCTCGTGTTGGATGACGAGTTGCGTGTTGCGCGCGATCCGGGCGCTGAAATCGGTCGGCAGCGCGAGCGCCTCGTCGAAGCTGTTGGTGTGCAGCGATTGCGTGTGGCCGTGCGTGGCGGCCAGCGCCTCGATCGTCGTGCGGGCCACGTTGTTGAACACGTCCCGTGCCGTGAGACTCCAACCCGAGGTCTGGCAGTGCGCGCGCAGCATCAAGGAGCGGGGATCCTCGGGGCGGAACTCCTCCTGGACGAGCTTGGCCCAGAGCAGCCGGCCGGCTCGGAGCTTGGCGATCTCCATGAAGAAGTTCATACCGATCGCCCAGAAAAAGGAGAGCCGCGGCGCGAAACTATCCACCGCGAGCCCGGCGCGGAGCCCGGTTCTGATGTATTCGATCCCATCGGCCAACGTGTAGGCGAGTTCGAGATCGGCCGGGGCACCGGCTTCGTGCATGTGGTAGCCGGAGATGCTGATCGGGTTGAATTTCGGCATGTGCTTCGCCGTCCAGGCGAAGATGTCGGCGATGATCCGCATCGACGGATGAGGAGGGAAGATATAGGTGTTGCGGACCATGAACTCCTTGAGAATGTCGTTCTGGATCGTTCCCGAGAGCTTCTCGGGCGGTACACCCTGCTCTTCGCCGGCGACGATGAAGAGGGCCAGCACCGGCAGCACGGCCCCGTTCATCGTCATGCTGACGCTGATCCGATCGAGCGGGATGCCGTCGAACAGGATCCGCATGTCGAGGATCGAATCGATCGCCACCCCGGCCATGCCGACATCGGCCGCGACACGCGGATGATCGCTGTCGTAGCCGCGATGGGTGGCGAGGTCGAAAGCGATCGAGAGGCCGCGCTGGCCCTGCGCCAGGTTGCGCTTGTAGAAGGCGTTCGACTCCTCGGCGGTCGAAAACCCGGCATATTGCCGGATCGTCCAGGGCTGCGTCGTGTACATCGTCGGATAGGGGCCGCGCAGGAAGGGCGGAAAGCCCGGCAGCCCTTCGAGAAAATCGACACCTTCTAGATCGGCCGGCGAATAGGACCGGGCGAGCGCGATCCCTTCCGGCGTGAGGTAGGCCTCGGCTCCCGCCGCCCGCGGCGGTCGGCAGCCGTCGGTCCAGAGCGGGAGGTCGCGGAGATCGGGGATCCGAGACGTCATTCCAACCCTCCCGACACCGTCTTCGGCGTTCCGAGCCTTTCGTGCAGCTCCTCGAGAAACGCCAACAGATCGAAGTCCGACCCGATCACGGTCGCTTCGCCGAGCGGAGGTTCGACCGAACCCACGACCCAGATTCGCTCCGCTCCGGCGGAGCGTAGCGCGTCGACGAGCCCGGCTGCACACTTCGCTTCGCTCGCCCCGATGCAAGCGATCACGACCCGGCCACCGATGCGTCGCCACGTCTCGCCGACCTCGTTCGGCCCACGCAGCCGGACCGAGATCGCCTCGAAGCCCCCGGCCGCGAGGAAATTCTCGACCCGCGTCGAGAGCTCGTGGAGTTCGCCGTTTCGTCCGAGTGCCACCACGGGTACCGAAGGCCGGCGACCGTGCCGCCGGCGCGCGGTCTCGGCACGCTCCCGCAACCGCTCGAAGGGCTCGGCGAGCCGGAACGGCCGAAGCGATGGAAGCGGCGCCGTCCCCCGGGTCGTCGGTCGAGCCGCCAGGACGGTCCGTGCGTGCGCGAGGGCATCGGCGAAGCCGCCTTCGGCCTCGGGCGGCGCCTTGCCCTCGAGGATCGGGAACGCCGAGACGCCGACGAGCCAATCGCGACCGCGCGCCACACGCGTTTCGCGAGCACGCCGGGCCGCCTCGACTTCGGTCTGGAGCGTGCCGGCCCGCAGCGCGGCGAGCAGGCCGCCCGCGGCCTCGATCGCCTGCAGCTTCGTCCAGGCCGCTTCGGCGAGCGAGCGGGTCAGATGCGCGACGTACCAAGCACCGGCAGCGGGGTCGCGCACGCGCCCCACCCCGGCTTCCTCGCGGAGGACGAGCTGGATGTTGCGGGCGATCCGTCGGGCGAGCGGGCTCGCCGGACCGAGGGGCCGGTCGAAGGGCTGCACCGTCACCGCATCGGCCCCGCCGGCG
>DAIOUO010000008.1:0-28835 GCA_036759485.1 Geminicoccaceae bacterium
AGTACGGAGCGCGTCCCGGGGCCGCCTTCCGCCCGGCCGCGGCCGGGGCGCCGGCGGCACCCTCGGTGAGCGCGGCACTCTGGATCACCCCGCCCGCCTATACCCGCAAACCCCCGATCGGGGCCGAACAGACGGCCGGGGTGGAGCGGCTCTCGGTACCCGCCGGCAGCGAGGCGCTCGGCCAGCTCCATCATCTGCCCGAAGGGCTCGACCCGACCGCCGCGAGGCTCCTCGTGCCGGGCGGCGAGCCCGCACCCTTCGCCGCGCTCGGGCCGGGCAGCGGTGAAGCGCGCGCGACGCTCGCCCGGTCGGGGCGGCTCGCGATCCTGGGGCCGGACGGCAAAGAGCTCGCGGGTTGGTCGGTCGAGGTGGTCCCCGACCTCGCCCCCACGGTGAGCTTCGTCGACGAGCCGCGGGTGACCCATCGCGGCGTGTTGCGGATCGCCTTCGAGGCGGTCGACGATTACGGGGTGGCCGAGATCGCACTCGAGCTCGCCACCGCCGCCCGGCCGGAGGAGCCCGAACGGCTGCCGCTCGCCAAGACCCAGCCGCGGCCGGGCAAGCTCGCCTCCGCGGCCTACAGCGACCTCTTGGCCCATCCCTTCGCCGGGCTGCCGGTGCGGATGCGGCTCGAGGCGACCGATTCGATCGGCCAGAAGGGTTTCAGTGGGCCGCTCGAAGTGACCCTGCCCGAGCGCCAGTTCCGCAACCCGCTCGCCCGGGCGGTGATCGAGCAGCGCAAGGCGCTCGTGGCGACACCCGAACATCAGCCGCAGATCGCCGGGCGGCTCGCCGCGCTGGCCGAGAGCCAGGCGGCCGCGGCCATCGGTGCCGCCGTGCCCTTGAGCCTGCGGGTCGCGGCCCTTCGCACCCGCGACGCCCAGACCCGGGAACAGCGCCGCTCGGTGGTGGACCTCCTCTGGGAGATCGCGCTCTTCATCGAGGACGGGACGCTCTCCACCGCCGAGCGCGAGCTCAGGGCTTTGCAGGAGCGGCTCGAGCGGGCGCTCGCCGAGCAGGCGACCGATGCCGAGCTCGAGCGGCTCATGGCCGAGCTGCAGGAGGCGCTCGACCGGTTCCTCGAGGAGTTGGCCCGCCAGGCGCTGGCCGAGCAGCAGGACCCGGCGGCGCGCGAGCAGCAGCCGATGCCGCCCGTGGATCCCTCGCGCCTGGTCGACCGGCAGGACCTGCAGCGGATGCTCGACCGGGCCCGCGAGCTGATGCGCTCGGGCCAGCGCGAGGCGGCCCGCCAGCTCCTCTCGCAGTTGCGCGAGATGCTCGAGAACCTCCAGGTGGCGCGCGGCCAGCAGCGTCCTTCGCCCGAGCAGCGGGCGCTGTCGGATCTGCAGAAGATGATCGAGCTGCAGCGCAACCTGCTCGACCGCAGCCACCGGATGCAGCAGGGGGCGCTCGGCGACCAGCAGCGCCAGCGGCAGGGCATGCAGGGCCCGCAGGGTCGCGAGGGTCAACAGGGCCAACAGGGCCAACAAGGGCAGAGGGGGCGGCAGCCCGGCCAGCAGCAGAGTCAGCGCGGCCAGCGGGGTCAGGGGCAGCGCGGCCAGCAGGGCCAGGGGCCGATGGGCGAAGGCCAGCCCATGGAGGGCGGCGAGCCCGAGAACGCGTTGCCCGATTCGCCGGGCCGCGCGGCGGCCGAGCAGGAAGGGCTCCGGCGCGCGCTCGGCGAGCTCATGCGGCGGATGGGCGAACAGGGCATGCCGATCCCGCGCGAGCTCGGTCAAGCCGAGCTGCAGATGCGCGGTGCCCGCGACGCGCTCGGCGAGGGAGACCCCGGCCGTGCCGCCCCGCCTCAGGCGCAGGCGCTCGACCTGTTGCAGCAGGGCGGCCAGGCGATGCTCGAGCAGATGCAGCAGCAGATGGGCCAGGACCAGGGACCCGGGCCCGGTCGCGAGCCACTCGCGCAGGGCCGTCGCTCGCGCGATCCGCTCGGCCGCTCGCAGTTCAACGACGGCGGCTGGGATCCGCGCGGCGAGCTCGTGCCGGAGGAGGCCGATCTGGGCCGCGCCCGCGACGTGCTGGAGGAGCTCTACCGGCGCTCGGGCGAGCGCAACCGGCCGCCCCTCGAGCTCGACTATTACAAGCGGCTCCTGGACCGGTTCTGAGCGGCGGCGTGCGGGTCCGCCCCTCGCCCAACCGTGACGCCCGGCCGGACGGCGCCGCGGTCCGGTTGGTGGTCTTGCACTACACGGGGATGGCGAGCGCGGCCGCCGCCCTCGAGCGGCTGTGCGACCCGGCCGCTCGGGTGAGCGCCCATTATCTGCTCGAGGAGGACGGCACCCTCTGGTCGCTGGTCCCGGAGGCCGAGCGCGCCTGGCACGCCGGGCGCAGCTTCTGGCGCGGGCGCGAACGGCTCAACGACGTTTCGATCGGCATCGAGCTCGTCAATCCCGGCCACGCGCACGGCCTGCGGCCTTTCCCGGAGGCCCAGATGGCCACCCTCGAAGTGCTGCTCGCGGAGCTCCTGGGCCGCTGGTCGGTCACGCCCGCTCGCGTTCTCGGCCACAGCGACGTGGCGCCCGAGCGCAAGCTCGACCCGGGCGAGCGGTTCCCCTGGCCGCGGCTCGCGCGGGTCGGGCTCGCGCTCTGGCCGGAGCGGGCTCCGCCGCGGCCGCCCGATCCCGCCGCCTGCGATCGGCTGCTCGCCGCGATCGGCTACCGCGCGCCGGTCGACGAGCGGGACCGGCGGACGGTGCTCGCGGCCTTCCAGCGCCGGTTCCGTCCCTGGCGGGTCGACGGCCGGCTGGACGCCGAGACGATGGGGCGGCTCGAGGCGGTGGCGGCCTTGCCGGCCGGCGCGGACGGCGCCATCTGAGGGGTGCGGCGCGAGGCGGCCGGATGGCCGCTCCCGGGGCTCGCCCCGGGGGAGGAAAGTCCGGGCTCCACGGGAACACGGTGCCGGGTAACACCCGGCGGGGGCGACCCCAGGGACAGTGCCACAGAGAACAGACCGCCCGCCGGGACGGGCGACCGTCCGCGGGCAAGGGTGAAACGGTGCGGTAAGAGCGCACCGCGCCCCCGGCGACGGGGGCGGCACGGCAAACCCCACCGGGAGCAAGACCGAGTAGGGGCGACTGCAGGGGCCGGAAGGTCGCCTGCGCGGCCGGTTCCCGGCCGGTCGCCCGGGTGGGTCGCGCGAGGCGTCCGGCGACGGGCGCCCCAGAGGAATGGCCATCGCCCGGGCTTGCGCCCGGGGCACAGAACCCGGCTTACAGGCCGCCTCGCCGCCGCTCCTTCGAGTATCGACGTCCACTCGAAGGGGTTGCCGGGCTTGCACAACCCAGGGTTGAATGCAAGGCTTTTCCCAAAGTTATCCACAAAACTGTTCGGATAGCTTTTCATTTCGACTTGACAGAGGCTTGGCCACAACCCCGCAACCGGCTTGACCGCGACCGGGGGGGCGGGTACGCTCGAATGAAGACCGCAGATCCGTTGCTTTCTTACTTGCCCGGAAAGTAATCGGATCGCGATTGCTTCGATTTCCCTTGTCCCGAGGCTGATGTGACGGGGCTTTATCGGCTCGACCTTGGTAGACCCTCCCATCGGGGTCGAGGGGGGACCGTTGTCCGTCGCTTCCCGGCCCCTCGTGTGACGAGGATCAACGTTGCGGGACGGTCGTTCACCTTGCCCTCCGCCGATGCCGTGCGAGAGTCTCGGATCCGATCCCTCTGCTCGCACGAGCGAGGACTGGAACGGTGGCGGACGGCCGGAGCGTCGGCGCCGAACGCTCCTCGCTCTCGGGTTGCGGCAAGCCTGTGGATAACCCGATGAACGAGGCCCGTCACGAGCCCGTCCTGCTCGCCGAGGCGATCGCGGCCCTGGCGCCGCGCGCGGGCGGAACCTATGTCGATGCGACCTTCGGCGGCGGTGGCTACAGCCGGGCGCTGCTCGCCCTGCCGATCGCGCGCCTCTTGGCGATCGACCGCGACCCGAGGGCGGCCGCCAGGATCGCCGAGCTCGCCCGGAGCGAGCCGCGGCTGGTCCCGCTCGAGGGGCGCTTCGGCGATCTCGAGACCCTGCTCGCCGGCATCGGGATCGACCGGGTCGAGGGGATCGTGGCCGATCTCGGCCTCTCCTCGGACCAGCTCGACGATCCGGCCCGCGGCTTCGCCTTCCAGCTCGACGGGCCCCTCGACATGCGGATGGATCCGCGAGCGCCGACCGCGGCCGATCTCCTGGCCCGGCTCGACGAGGCCGAGCTCGCCGAGCTCCTCTTCCGGCTCGGCGACGAGCCCGACGCACGGCGGATCGCCCGCGCCGTCGTCCGCCGACGGGCCCGCGCGCCGCTCGCGCGGACCAGCGAGCTGCGCGCCCTCGTACACGCCGTAAAGGGCGGTCGCGCGGGTCGCCACGACCCCGCCACGCGGACCTTCCAGGCCCTGCGGATGGCGGTCAACGACGAGCCCGGCGAGCTCGCCCGGCTGCTCGCCGCCGCGACCCGGCTGCTCGCACCCGGCGGACGGCTCGTGATCGTCTCCTTCCATTCGGGCGAGGATCGGCTCGTCAAGCACTGGGTCGAGAGCGACGGCGGCCGACGGCTTCCGGGCTCGCGTCACCGCCCGCCGCCGCCCACGGCCGGGCCACCGCGTCTGGTCTGGGCCGCGCGAGGGCCGATCCTGCCCTCGGCGGCCGAGGTCGCGCGCAATCCCAGGGCCCGCTCGGCCCGGCTGCGGGTGGCGCAGCGCACCGATGCGCCGGCCGACGCGGAGGGCGAGCCCTTGCCGAAGCGGAGGGCGGCATGAGCTCGCGGGTGGCGATCGCCCTCGGCGCGGCCGCGCTCTTCGCGGCGATGGCGGTCTTCGAGCTCAAGCGGGTGGTGCGCGAACGCGAGCGCGAGCTCGCCGCGCTCGACCGGGCGATCGCGGAGGAGCGGGACCGCATCCGAACGTTGCGCGCCGACCTCGCCTGGCTCACCCGGCCGGAGCGGATCGCGACCCAGGCCCGCCAGCTCGGCCTCGAGCCGGCGCGGATCGATCGTCTCGTTCGGGCCGAGGATCTGCCGGATGCGACGGCACTCCTGTTCGCCGGCCGCAGCCTCTTGGTCGAGCTCGATCCGGGCCAGCTCGTCGAGCTCCGCTTCAAGCCGTGGCTCGGGACGCAGCCCTCCCCGACCCGGACCGGAGCGTCCCGACCGTGACCTGGACCGGCCTCGACGGTTCGCTCGCGGCCCCCGATCCGACGCTCGGCCGCGGTCGGCGCCGGATCGTGCTCGTGGGGGCCTTGTTCGCCCTGCTCTTCGCCGGGCTCGGGCTGCGCCTCCTGCATCTGGCGCCGGAGGAGCAGACGGCCGAGGCGGCACCCGAGCCGCAGCTCGCCGAGCCGGTGCGCCGCCGGCCGGACCTGGTCGACCGGCGCGGCGAGCTCCTCGCGACCGACGTGCCCGTGCCGGCGCTCGCCGCCGATCCCTCGCAGATCGCCGATCCCGGGCGCACGGCCGAGCGGCTCGCCCGCATCCTGGGCGGGATCGACCCGGCCCTCCTCGAGCGGAGGCTCCTCAAGGCCAAGGAGGCCGGGCGGCGGTTCGCGTGGATCGCGCACCGGATCACGCCCGCGGCTCAGCTCGCCGTGCTCGAGGCCGGCCTGCCGGGCGTGTTCCTGCGCACGAGCGAGCACCGGGTCTACCCCAAAGGCCGTGCGGCGGGCCATCTCCTGGGCTTCGTCGACATCGACAATCGCGGCCTCGCCGGCGTCGAGCACGCTCTCGACCGTGGCCGCCTCACGGCCCTGCGCGATGCCCGCGAAGTCGCCTTGAGCATCGATCTGCGGGTTCAGGAGGCGTTGCGCGCCGAGCTCGACCTGGCGTTCCGCGAGTTCCGGGCGATCGGCGCCTGCGGCCTCGTCCTCGACGTGCGCACGGGCGAGCTGCTGGGTCTCGTGAGCCTGCCCGACTTCGACCCGAACGCCGGCGGAGCGGCCCGCCCCGAACAGCGCAAGAACCGCTGCACCGGCGGCTCCTACGAGCTCGGCTCGCTCTTCAAGGTGCTCTCGCACGCCGCGGCGCTCGACAGTGGCCGCGTGCGCGTCGGGCAGCGCTTCGAGATCCCGCCCGCACTCCGGATCGGGCGGCACACGATCCGCGACGTCCATCCCGCGCGCAGGCCCTACACGGTGGCCGAGATCTTCTCGCATTCTTCGAACATCGGCACCGCGCAAATGGTCTTCGCGGCCGGCGGTGCCGAGCCCCTGCGCGCGATGCTGGGCCGGCTCGGCCTGTTCGAGCGGGCGCCGATCGAGCTGCTCGAGGTGGCCCGACCGCAGGTCCAGAAAGCCTGGCCGGACGTGGTGACCGCGACCGTCTCCTTCGGCCACGGCATCGCCGTCTCGCCCCTGCGCTTCGCCGAGGCGGTAGCCTCGCTCGTGGGCGACGGCACGCTCGTGCGCGCCACGCTCCTCGAGCGGCCCGAGGGCATGCCGCTGCGGCCCGGGCCGCGGGTGGCGAGCCGCCGGACGGTCGAGGACCTGCGCTGGATGATGTGGCTCACGGTCGCCGACGGGACCGCCAAGAAGGCCGCGGTACCCGGCTATCTGGTCGGTGGCAAGACCGGCACCGCCGACAAGGCCGGGCGCGGTGGCTATCGGCGCGGTGCCGTCCTCGCCTCCTTCGTCGGGGTCTTCCCGCTCGAGGCGCCGCGCTACCTCGTGCTCGCCGTGATCGACGAGCCCAAGGCCTCCGCGGCTTCCGGCGGCACGCGCTACGGCGGCCAGGTCGCGGCACCGGTGGTGGGGTCGATCATCGCCCGGATCGGGCCGCTTCTGGGCGTGCCGCCCTCCGATTCCGCGGTCGAGGCCCGCTTCCGCGAGCGCTGGCTGGCGATGCGGTCGATCGCCGAGCCCGAGACCGGAGGATCGCGCCTTGCGGCTGTCGACGCTCGCCGCTGAGGTGGCTCGGCTCGAGGGGCCCGACCGCGAGGTCGCGGGCCTCGCCCTCGATTCGCGGAAGGTCCGCCCGGGCGACCTGTTCGCGGCCCTGCCCGGGGCGCGCGCCGACGGCCTCGCCTTCGCCGAGGCGGCGGTGACGGCCGGGGCGGTGGCGGTGCTCGGCGACGAGCGGCTCCGCGCCCGGCCGCTCGGCGTGCCGGTCCTGGTGGCAGCGGATCCGCGGGCGGCGCTCGCCCGGATCGCCGCCCGCTTCTTCGGGGAACAGCCGAAGATCGTCGTGGGGGTCACCGGTACGAGCGGCAAGACCTCGGTCGCGGGCTTCACCCGCCAGCTCTGGCGGAAGCTCGGCCATCGCGCGGCCAGCCTCGGCACGCTCGGGATCGTCGGGCCGGGCTTCGAGCGGCCGGGTTCTCTCACCACTCCGGACCCGATCGAGCTCCATCGCGACCTCGCCGCCCTGGCCCGCAACGGCATCGACCGGCTCGCCATGGAGGTTTCGAGCCACGCCCTCGACCAGCGCCGGGTAGAGGGGGTGCGCTTCGCCGCCGCCGCCTTCACCAATCTCTCCCGCGACCATCTCGACTATCACGGCACGACCGAGGCCTACCTGGCGGCCAAGCTCCGGCTGTTCGAGGAGCTCCTCCCGCCGGGTGCCGACGTGGTGGTGAACGCCGACGCCGAGGAGGCGACGGCGCTCGCCGCGATCGCTCGCGACCGCGGCTTGGAGCTCCTCGATTTCGGCCGTACCGCCGGGCGTCTTCGGCTGGTCGAGCAGACGCCGCTCGCCGCGGGGCAGCGCCTCGAGCTCCGGCTCGACGGCCGCGCGGTCACGGTCGAGACCCGGCTCGTCGGCGCGTTCCAGGCGCACAACCTCCTGGCGGCTCTGGGCCTCGCGCTCGCGACCGGAGCCCCGTTCGAGGCCGTCTTCCTGCTCGGCGAGCTCGAAGGTGCTCCCGGGCGGATGCAGCACGTGGCCGACCACCCCGCCGGCGCCGCCGTCTATGTCGACTACGCCCACAAGCCCGATGCGCTGCGCCAGGCGCTCGAGGCCCTGCGGCCGCACTGCGCCGGCCGGCTCCACCTCGTGTTCGGCTGCGGGGGCGACCGGGATGCGGGCAAGCGGCCGCTCATGGGGGCGATCGCCGCCCGCCTCGCCGACCGGGTGATCGTCACCGACGACAATCCCCGAAGCGAGGATCCGGCCGAGATCCGCCGGGCGATCCTCGAGGCCTGCCCGGCTGCCCTCGAGATCGGCGACCGGCGGGCGGCGATCGCCGCCGCCCTCGACGGGCTCGGAGCGGGCGACGTGCTCCTCGTCGCCGGCAAGGGCCACGAGACCTACCAGATCGTGGGAGACACGGTGCTGCCGTTCGACGACGCCGCGGTCGTCCGCGAGCTCCTGGGAAAGACCCCGGGCGGGGAGAGGGCCCCGTGAGCGCCCCGCTCTGGACCGCGGCCGAGGCGGCGCGGGCGACCGGCGGGGTGGCCGTCGGCGACTGGCGGGCGAGCGGAGTGTCGATCGACAGTCGCACGCTCGCCCCCGGGGATCTGTTCGTGGCACTCGTGGGAGAGCAGCGCGACGGACACGCCTTCGTGGCCGATGCCCTCTCCCGGGGGGCGGCAGCGGCGGTGGTCGCGCGCCGGCCCGAGGATCTTCCTGCGGACGTGCCGTTGCTCGAGGTCGCGGACACGCTCGAAGGCCTGCGGGCGCTGGCTCGGGCCGGTCGGGCGCGGACCGTGGCACGGGTGGCGGGCGTCACGGGCTCGGTCGGCAAGACCGGGACCAAGGAGGCGCTGCGCCACGTCCTCGACCGGCAGGGGGGCTGCCATGCGAGTGCGGCGAGCCACAACAATCAGTGGGGCGTGCCGCTCACCCTCGCCCGGCTGCCGGCCGGGCTGCCCTGGGCGGTGGTCGAGATCGGCATGAACCACGCGGGCGAGATCCGGGCGCTCGTGCCGCTGGTTCGCCCGCACGTCGCTCTGATCACCGCGATCGCCCCGGCCCATCTGGCCTTCTTCCCGGACGGGGTGGAAGGTATCGCCCGCGCCAAGGCCGAGATCTTCGAGGGTCTCGCGCCGGGCGGCACCGCCGTTCTGCCCGCCGATTCGCAGCAGCTGCCGATCCTCCTCGAGGCGGCCCGGCGGGCCGGGGTGGAGCGGGTCCTCACCTTCGGCGAGGCGGCCGGCGCCGACTGGCGGTGCGTCTCGGCCGAGCTCGGGCCCGAGGGCTCGCTGATCGAGGTCGAGCGGGCGGGCCGGCGGCTCCGCTTTCGGCTCGGAGCGCCGGGCCGACACTGGGCCGACAACGCGCTCGGCGTGCTCGCCGTGGTCGAGGCGCTCGGGGCCGATGTCGAGCGGGCGGCGGCGGACCTCGCCGATCTCCTGCCGCCCGCCGGACGCGGGCGCCGACGGCGGATCGTGCTCGAGAGTGGCGAGGTACTGCTGCTCGACGAGAGCTACAACGCCAACCCGGCCTCGATGGCGGCAGCGATCGCGCTCTTGGGCCTGCAGCCCGGCCGGCGGATCGCCGTGCTCGGCGACATGCTCGAGCTCGGTCCGCGAGCGGAGGAGCTCCATGCCGCCCTGGCCGCGCCGTTGCTCGCGGCCGGCGTCGATCGGGTGTTCACCTGCGGCCCCCTCATGGCGGCGCTCCACCACGCTCTGCCGCCCGAACGGCGTGGCCCGCACGCCGTCGATTCGGCGGCGCTCGCACCGCTCGTGCGAGAAGCGTTGCGGCCCGGCGACGTCATCCTGGTCAAGGGCTCGCTCGGCAGCCGGATGGTGCGCGTGGTCGCGGCCCTCGAGGCTTCGGCACGGAGCTGAGCATGCTGTACGAGCTCCTGGTCCCGCTCGCGCCCACCGTCCCCGGGCTCAACCTGTTCCGCTACATCACCTTCCGCACGGGCGGGGCGGTCATGACCGCGCTGCTCGTGAGCTTCCTTCTCGGCCCGGGTCTGATCCGCTGGTTGCGCCTCAAACAGAAGGGCGGCCAGCCGATCCGCAGCGACGGGCCCGAGAGTCACATCCTGACGAAGGCCGGCACGCCCACCATGGGGGGTGTGCTGATCCTGATCGCCATGACGGTCTCCACCCTTCTCTGGGCCGATCCCAGGAACGGCTTCGTTTGGACCGTGCTGCTCGTGACGATCGGCTACGGCCTGATCGGCTTCCTCGACGACTATCTCAAGGTGACCAAGCGCTCGAGCGGCGGCCTGCCCGGCCGCCTCAAGCTCCTGGGACAGACCGCGATCGGGCTCGCAGCGGCGATCGTCATCGTCGAGCTCACCGATCCGAAGCTCGCGACGAGCGTGGCCGTGCCCGTCTTCAAGGATCTTCTCATCCCGCTCGGGATGGGCTTCCCGATCTTCGCCGCCTTCGTGATGGTAGGGGCTTCGAACGCCGTGAACCTGACCGACGGGCTCGACGGGCTCGCGATCGTGCCGGTCATGATCGCCGCGGCCTGCTTCGCGCTCATCGCCTATCTCGCGGGCAACGTGATCTTCTCGAATTATCTGGGCATCCCCTACGTCGCGAGGAGCGGCGAGCTCGCCGTGGTCTGCGGTGCGATGATCGGGGCATCTCTGGGCTTTCTCTGGTTCAACGCCCCGCCGGCCATGGTGTTCATGGGCGACACGGGCTCGCTCGCGACGGGTGGCGCGCTCGGCGCGATCGCGGTCGCGGTCAAGCACGAGCTCGTGCTCGCGATCGTGGGCGGCCTGTTCGTCCTCGAGGCGGTCTCGGTGATCGTCCAGGTCGTTTCGTTCAAGCTCACCGGCCGGCGGGTGTTCCGCATGGCGCCCTTGCACCATCATTTCGAGAAGAAGGGATGGAAGGAGCCCACCATCGTCATCCGCTTCTGGATCATCGCCATGATCCTGGCCCTCGTGGGTCTTTCGACCCTCAAGCTGCGCTGAGGTCGGCCGTGCCGCCGCCCACCGCGCTCTCTCGGTTCCGCGATCGTCGGGTGGGCGTGCTCGGGCTCGCCCGGAGCGGGCTCGCGGTCGCCCGAGCCCTTCGCGCCGGGGGGGCCGACGTGGTCGCCTGGGACGACGATCCGGCCGCCCTGCAGAGGGCCATGGAGCTCGGTGCCTGGCCGGGCGAGGCGGAGGATCTGGTCGAGCTCGCCGCCCTCGTGGTGAGCCCCGGTGTGCCCACGAGCCTGCCCGCCCCGCACCCGCTCGTCGCGGCGGCGCGCGCCGAGGGCGTGCCGATCACGGGCGACGTCGACCTCTTCGCCGAGGTCGCCCGCCCGCGGCCCATCGTCGGGATCACCGGGACCAACGGCAAGTCGACCACGAGCGCGCTCGTCCACCACCTCCTGCTCGCCGCCGGCCGACCGGCGCAGCTCGGCGGCAATATCGGCCGGCCGGTGTTCGACCTCGTGCTGGGTGGTCCCGAGGAGACGATCGTCCTCGAGCTCTCCTCCTTCCAGCTCGAGCTCGCGCAGAGCCTCGCCTGCCGAGTGGCCGTGTGGCTCAACCTCACCCCCGACCATCTCGACCGGCACGGCGATCTCGAGGGCTACGCCGCCGCCAAGCGGCGGATCTTCGAGCTGCAGGGAGCGGGCGATCGGGCGGTGATCGGGATCGACGATCCGATCTCCGCTGCACTGGCCGAAACTCTCGCCCGGCAGGGGCGTGCACCCTTGCGGGTGAGCGTCGGTCGGGTGCCCGAGGGTGGCGTCGGCGTCATCGAGGGGCGGCTTCTCGACGCGCTCGAGGGAGAGGCGCGGCCGGTCGCCGATCTCCGTGGCCTGCGCGCGCTCAAGGGCGCCCACAACCAGCAGAACGCGGCCGCGGCCTATGCCGCGCTGCGCGCGCTCGGCCTCGACCCGGCCGAAGCTACCGCCGGGCTCGCGAGCTTCGCTGGGCTGCCGCACCGCATGGAGGAGGTCGGCCGGGTCGGGCGGGTGACGCTCGTCAACGACAGCAAGGCCACCAATCCGGACGCCGCGACCAAGAGCCTCGGCGCCTTCGACAGCGTGTACTGGATCGCCGGCGGGCGGGCGGGGCCCGGCGGCTTCGCCGCTCTCGCCCCCTTCATGGCGCGCGTCCGACGCGGCTTCCTGATCGGCGAGGCGGCCGAGGCGATCGCGGCCGAGCTCGGCCGGCTCGCCCCGCTCGAGCGCTCGGGCACCCTCGAAGCGGCGCTCGATGCGGCCCTCGCCGCCGCCACCGCGGCCGGGGAGGAGGCCGTCGTGCTCCTCGCACCCGCCTGCAAGTCCTTCGACCAGTTCAAGAGTTACGAGCAGCGCGGGGACGTGTTCCGCGAGCTCGTGCGCGCTCGGCTCGCCGGGCGTCCGGTGGAGGTGCCAGCGTGAGCACGGTCTTCCCCCGCACCGACCGCTCGCTGCTCGGCACCTGGTGGTGGACGGTCGACCGCGTCCTACTCGCGGGCGTGCTCGTGCTCGTGTTCGTGGGCCTGGTCATCGTCCTGGCGGCGAGCCCGCCCGTGGGCGTCCTCCGGCACAAGGACCCGCACCACTTCATCGTCCGTCACCTCGCCTTCACCGCGCCGGCGGTGCTGCTGCTCTTCGCCTGCTCGCTCCTGGCACCCTTGGGCGTGCTGCGGATGGCCAAGGGCCTCGCGGTCGTGGGCGTCCTGCTCATGGTGCTCGCCGTCCTGGCCGGCCCGGAGATCAACGGCGCCCATCGCTGGGTGCGGATCGGCGGCCTTCAACTCCAGCCGAGCGAGTTCGTGAAGCCGGCGCTCGTCGTGCTCACGGCCTGGCTCGCTTCGAGCCGTCCCTGGTACACGGCGGCTGCCTGGAGCCTCGCGCTCGCCGCGGTCGTGGTCGGCCTCCTCCTCCTCCAGCCCGATCTCGGGATGGCGGCGATCGTGCTCGCCACGCTCGGCCTCCAGCTCTTCGTCGCCGGCCTGCCCTGGATCCTCGTCCTCGCCTTCGCCGGGCTCGGCATCGCCGGTGCGCTCGCGGCTTACGAGCTCTTCCCGCACGTCGCTGCCCGGGTCGATCAGTTCATGGCACCGCCGGCCGAGTTCACCCAGATCGAGAAAGCGCTCCGGGCGGTGGCCTCGGGTGGGCTGTTCGGCCGGGGCCCGGGCGAGGGAATCGTCAAGTTCACCCTGCCGGACGCCCATACCGACTTCGTCTACGCCGCCACCGCCGAGGAGTTCGGCATCCTCGCCTGCCTCCTGATCGCCGGGCTGTTCGCTTTTCTCCTCTTGCGCGGGCTCTGGCGGGCGCACGAGGCGGTCGACCGCTTCTGTCAGCTCGCCGCGGTGGGCCTTCTCTGCCAGCTCGCGCTTCAGGCCCTGATCAACATGGCGGTGAATCTCAACCTGATCCCGACCAAGGGCATGACCCTGCCCTTCATCTCTTACGGCGGCTCCTCCATGCTGGCGCTCGGTATCGCCATGGGTTGGGCGCTCGCCCTCACCCGTGCGCGCGCTCGGCTGGAGCGGGTGACATGAGCCGCCCGCTCCTGATCGCCGCGGGTGGCACCGGCGGCCACATGTTCCCCGCGCTCGCGGTGGCCGCCGAGCTGCGGCGGCGGGGTGCCGAGGTGGCTTTCCTGACCGACCCGCGCGGTGCCCGCTTCGCGACCGGCGAGCCCGGGCTCACCGTGATCGGGGCGGCGGCTCCGCGCGGCTCGGTGCTCGACCGCCAGCGGGCACTGGTCGCGCTCGCGGCGGGCCTCGCCCGGAGCCTCGTGGCGGTCGGTCGGCTGCGGCCGGCGGCGGCCGCTGCCTTCGGTGGCTACGCCTCGGTGCCGGCCGCACTCGCCGCGGTCCTGCGTCGCGTGCCGCTCCTCGTGCACGAACAGAACGCGGTGATGGGTCGGGCCAATCGCCTCTTGGCGCGGCTCGCGGCCCGGCTCGCCCTCACCTTCGAGGGCACCGAAGCGGTCCCGGCGGCGGCCGCGGACAGGCTCCTCGTGACCGGCAACCCGGTCCGCCCGGGCTTCGTGCCGGCCGGTGCGAGGACCGCCGGCGACGCCGAGCGGCTCGGGCTGCTCGTGCTCGGCGGCAGTCAGGGGGCCCGGATCCTGAGCGACCTCCTCCCGGCCGCGGTGGCGCTGCTCGATCCGGCCCTTCGGGCGCGGCTCGCGATCGCCCAGCAATGCCGGCCGGAGGACCTCGACCGGGTCGCCGCCGCCTACCGGGCGATCGGCCAGCCCGTGGAACTCGCGACCTTCTTCGACGACGTGCCGCGGCGGATGGCGGCGGCCGACCTCGTGGTGGGGCGCGCCGGTGCTTCGACCATCGCCGAGCTCCTGGCCCTCGCCCGGCCGGCGCTCCTGATCCCCTATGCGGCCGCCGCCGACGACCACCAGAGCGCCAATGCACGCGCGCTCGAGCGAGCCGGGGCGGCGATCGTCCTGCCGCAGAGCGAGGCGACGCCCGAGGTCTGCGCCCGGCTGCTCGCCGCGCTCCTGGGCGATGCCGGGCGGCGGCGGGCGATGGCGGCGGCGGCGGCGCAGCTCGCCCGACCGGACGCCGCGGCGCGGATCGCCGATGCTCTCCTCGAGCTCGCCCGCGGGGAGGCGAAGCGATGAGGCTCGATCCGCACGCCGCGGGCCCGATCCACTTCATCGGCATCGGCGGCATCGGCATGAGCGGGATCGCCGGGCTGATGAAGAGCCTCGGCTTCACCGTGCAGGGCTCGGACGTGGCCGAGGGCGCCAACGTCCAGCGGTTGCGCGCGGCCGGGGTCCCGGTCGCGATCGGTCATCGGGCCGAGAATCTGGGCGAGGCTCGGGTCGTCGTCTTCTCTTCGGCCGTCCGCGCCGACAATCCCGAACTCGTGGCCGCCCGCGCCCGCCGCCTGCCGGTCGTTCGCCGCGCCGACATGCTGGCCGAGCTCATGCGCCTCAAGCGGGCGATCGCGGTCGCCGGGACCCACGGCAAGACCACGACCACGGCCATGGTGGCGGCCCTGCTCGATGCCGCGGGGCTCGACCCGACGGTGGTCAACGGCGGCATCATCAACGCCTGGGGCACCAACGCCCGGCTCGGCTCGAGCGACTGGATGGTGGTCGAATCGGACGAGAGCGACGGCAGCTTCCTGCGCCTGCCGGCCGAGATCGGCGTGGTGACCAACATCGACCCCGAGCATCTCGAATATTGGGGTGATTTCGACGCAGTGCGGGCAGCCTATTTGAGCTTCGTCGAGCGACTGCCGTTCTACGGCTTCGGGGTGCTCTGCCTCGACCATCCGGAAGTCCAGGCGCTCCTGCCGAAGATCACCGACCGACGGGTGGTGACCTACGGCTTCAGCCCGCAGGCCGATGTGAGCGCCACGGCCTTGCGCCCGCACGGGCCGGGTTCGCTGGTCGAGATCCGCCTCGCCGCCCGGCCGGGCCGGGAAGAGCGGGTGCTGCCCGATTTCGCGATCGCGCTGCCCGGCCGGCACAATGTCCAGAACGCGCTCGCCGCGGTGGCGATCGGCGTCGAGCTCGGCCTCGAGGAGACCGTGATCCGCACGGCACTCGCCGGACTCGAGGGGGTCAAGCGGCGCTTCACGCGCACGGGCGAGGTCGACGGGATCACCGTGATCGACGATTACGGGCACCATCCCGAGGAGATCAAAGTCGTGCTCGCCACCGCCCGGGAGCGCTGCAGCGGACGGATCCTGGCCGTCCTCCAGCCGCACCGCTACACCCGGCTGCGCGATCTCATGGAGCCCTTCTGCACCTGCTGCCAGCATGCCGACATCGTGCTCGTGGCGCCGGTCTACCCCGCGGGCGAGCCGGCGATCCCGGGCGTCGATCACGAGGCGCTCGTGCGCGGGCTGATCGCCCACGGTCAGCGCGCGGTCGAAGCGGTCGAGGGGCCCGAGGCGGTCTATGCGCGGGTCGCCGAGCTCGCCCGCCCGGGTGACTACGTGGTCTGCCTCGGGGCCGGCTCGATCACCCAGTGGGCCAACGCGCTGCCGGCCGAGCTCGCCCGGCGCCGCCGCGAGGCCGCGGCATGAGCGTCACCCTCCCCGACCTGCCGAAGCCGCGGGGAGCGCTGCGGCTAGGGGTGCCGCTCGGGCCCTTGACCTGGCTTCGGGTCGGCGGGCCCGCGCGGCTCCTGTTCCAGCCGGCGGATCTCGAGGATCTCCGGGCGTTCCGGCGGGACCTCGACGGGGCGTTGCCGCTCTTCCCCATGGGGGTCGCCTCGAACCTGCTGGTGCGCGACGGCGGGCTCGAGGCGGCCGTGGTCCGGCTCGGCGGACCGTTCGCCCGGATCGGGGTCGAGGGGAGGACGCTTCTGGCGGGCGGTGGTGCGCGCGACCAGCGGGTGGCGCAGGAGGCCTGCCGGGCCGGGCTCTCCGGCCTCGAGTTCCTCATCGGCGTCCCCGGCACGATCGGCGGTGCGGTGGCGATGAACGCCGGTGCCTTCGGCGGGGAGACGGCCGAGCGGCTCCTCTGGGCCGAGCTCCTCGACCGCGAAGGACGGCTCCTGCGGCTTTCCCGCGACGAGCTCGGGCTCGCCTACCGCCGCAGTGCTCTGCCGCCCGAGGCGATCGTGGTGCGCGCCGCCTTCGCGCTCGTTCCGGGCGATCCGGCCGCGATCCGCGCGCGGATGGAGGCGATCCGCGCCGAGCGCGAGGCCGCCCAGCCCCTCGGGGTGGCGACCGGCGGCTCGACCTTCAAGAACCCGCCCGGCCGCAGAGCCTGGAAACTGATCGAAGAGGCCGGCTGTCGCGGGCTCCGGCTGGGTGCCGCGATGGTGTCGGAGAAGCACTGCAACTTCCTGATCAACACGGGTGGTGCCAGCGCCGCCGAGCTCGAGGGGCTGGGCGAGCGGGTCCGCGAGCGGGTGCGTGCGCACAGTGGCGTCACGCTCGAGTGGGAAATCGTCCGGGTGGGCGATCCGGGTCCCGGAGGTGCGGTGGCATGAGCCGGCACGTGGCGGTGCTGATGGGTGGGCTCTCGGCCGAGCGCGAGGTGAGCCTCGTCTCGGGCGAGGCCTGCGCTCGGGCGCTCGAGGCGCGCGGCTACCGGGTGAGCCGGATCGACGTCGGCCGCGACCTGCCGCAGCGGCTGCTCGAGCTCAGGCCCGATTGCTGCTTCAACGCGTTGCACGGCCGGATGGGGGAAGACGGCCGGGTCCAGGGCCTGCTCGACCTCTTGGGCATACCCTACACCCATTCGGGCGTGCTGGCCTCCGCGCTCGCCATGGACAAGCCGATGGCCAAGCGGCTGTTCGCTTCGGCCGGGCTGCGCTGCCCCGAGGGTGTCGAGACCACGCCCGCCCGGCTCGCCCGCGAGGGCGCACCCTTGCCACCGCCCTTCGTCGTCAAGCCCGCCTGCGAGGGCTCGAGCGTCGGTGTCGCGATCGTCACCGACGGCGATCTCGGCCCGGTCCTCCTCCGCAACAGCCTGGCGCCCGACGACCGGCTCCTGGTCGAGCGTTACGTGCCGGGTCGCGAGCTCACCTGCGCCGTGCTCGACGACAGGCCGCTCGCGGTGACCGAGATCGCGCCCGAGACCGGCTTCTACGACTACCGTGCCAAATACACGGCCGGCCTCGCCCGCCACCTCTTGCCGGCGCCGCTCGCCGAGGATCTCTACGCCCGGGTGATGGAGTGGGCGCTCGAGGCGCACCGGGTCCTGGGCTGTCGAGGCGTGAGCCGCGCCGACTTCCGCTTCGACCCGAACCTGGGCGAGGAGGGGCTCTACATCCTGGAGGTGAACACTCAGCCGGGGATGACGCCACTCTCGCTCGTCCCGGAGCAGGCGGCCCATTGCGGCATCGCGTTCGAGGATCTCGTGGTCCGGCTCGTGGAGGAGGCACGATGCGACCGGTGAGCCGTCTCTCGCAACGTCTGCGCGGTGCGATCCGCCGGGAGCGCGAGCGGCCCTGGCGCCGGCGGCTGCGACGCGCCGCCCCGTTCGCCCTCGCGATCCTCTCGATTTCGGGTGCGGTCTGGTCGGCCCAGCGCTTCGGCGGCGACGCCCTGCTCGCCGCCACCGCACGTGCCGCCCTCGAGCGGACGGCCCGCGCCGCCGGTCTCGTGGTCCGCGAAGTGACGGTCGAGGGACGCGTGCGGACCGATCCCAAGGAGCTCGCCAAGGCGCTTGAAAGTCGGGTCGGGTCCCTTATACTTTCAGTTGAATTAGACGAGATCAGGAAACAACTCGAAGGGTTGCCGTGGGTCAAGTCCGCAGCCGTCCGGCGCCAACTCCCCGGCACCCTGCACGCGGTGCTCGTGGAGCACCGGCCGCTCGCCCTCTGGCGCGAGCGCGAAGGTTCGCGCACCCGCCTGATCGACGAGGAGGGCGAGATCGTCCCCGTCGCTGATCTGCGACCGTTCGCCGGCCTGCCGCTGGTCATCGGGCAGGGCGCCCCGCGTGCGGCCGGACGGCTGCTCTCGCTGCTCGCGGCCGAGCCGGAGATCGCCCGCCGGACGACGGTGGCGAGCCTCGTCGGCGGCCGCCGCTGGAACCTCTATGTCGACGGGCGGATCGAAGTCCGTCTGCCGGCCGAGGGCGAGGCCGCGGCGCTCCGCCGGCTGGCGGCGGAGGACCGCGCGAACCGGCTGCTCGATCGGGCGGTGGAGGCGATCGATCTGCGCTCGGCCGACTGGATCGTGGTCCGCGCCGCCGAGCCGCCGGCGCGCAAGCCTTCCAGCGCGGGGGGGCGCGGCGCATGAGCCTCGCTCTGCCGCTCGGGCGCATCCACCGCTCCGGGATCCGCCCGGGCACCACGCTCGCCGCGCTCGATATCGGCACGAGCAAGATCGCATGTTTCATCGCCACGACCGCGCCGGGCGGCGGCCTCGTCCTGTTGGGCCGCGGCCTGCAGTCGGCCGACGGGTTGCGGGGCGGCGAGATCGTCGATCTCGAGGCGGCCGAGGCGGCGATCCGCGCCGTGCTGCAGGAGGCCGAAGAGCAGGCCGGCCTCATGGTGGAGAGCGTCGTCGCGGCGGTCGGCGCCGGCCGGCCCCGCTCGTTCCTACTCGAAGTCGAACGCCCGCTCGGCGGCCGCTCGGTCGACGACGCCGACATCGAGGCCTCCCTCGCGCGCGTGCGCGAGGAGATCGTGGGCCAGGGGCTGGCCGTTCTCCACCTCGTCGCCCTCGAGGCGCGCGTCGACGGCGGACGGCCGGTCGAAGACCCGCGCGGTCTGCTCGGCCGGCGGCTCGCTCTCCTCGTTCACGCGGTGGCGGCCGAGCGCGAGCCGCTGCAGGCCGTGCTGCGCTGCCTCGAGCGCTGCCATCTCGAGGTGCGACGCCTCGTGGCGGTACCCTATGCCGCGGGCATGGGCTGCCTCGGCGAGGACGAGCGGGAGCGCGGCTGTCTGCTCGTCGACATCGGTGCGGACGCGACCCAGATCGCGCATTTCGCGGGCGGCCGCTTGGCCCATGTCGACCGGATCGACATCGGCGGCGAGCGCATCACCCACGACGTCGCCTGGGGGCTGTCGACCACCCGGCGCGAGGCCGAGCGGATCAAGAGCCTCTATGGCGCGGTGGTCTGGCGGGCCTGCGACGATCACGTGCGGATCGAGCTCCGCCAGGTGGGCGACGGGTCCGACCTCGCGGTGGGCGAGGTGCCGCGCACCCGGCTCACGACGATCGTGCGGGCCCGGGTCGAGGAGATCTTCGACCTGTTGGCCGAGCGGCTGCGCGAGCGGGGCGAGATCCTGCGCGCCCGACCGCCCCGCTCGCTCGTGCTCACGGGTGGGGCGGCCCAGCTCGAGGGAATGGACGAGCTCGCCCAGGAGCGGTTCGGCCTGCCGACGCGGATCGGTCGGCCGCGCGGGCTCCTGAGCGGGCTGCGCAGCGACGAAGATCCGGGATTGAGCGCGGCGCTCGGTGCGCTCGCGCTCGGCCGCGAGGAGCCGGGCGGCGCGTCGCTCCCGGCGCTCGACGGGAGGCGCGGGGTCGGCGACCGGCTCGGCCGGTTCCGCGCCTGGTTCCGGCAGAATTTCTGAGGAGGGCGAGGGTTCGCCCGGCCGATCGCGCTTGCCCCGCGGTCGGGAGACGGCCGAAGGCCGCAACGAGCGTCGAGGAGGAGAACGGGGATGACGATCAACCTTTCCATGCCCTTGGGCGAGGAGCTCAAGCCCAAGATCACGGTGGTCGGTGTCGGCGGTGCCGGCGGCAACGCCGTCAACAACATGATCACCGCGCATCTCGAGGGCGTCGAGTTCGTGGTCTGCAACACGGACGCGCAGGCGCTGGCCAACTGCCTGACCGACCGCAAGATCCAGCTCGGTGTGTCGATCACGCACGGGCTCGGTGCCGGTGCCCGGCCCGAGGTCGGCCGGGCGGCCGCGGAAGAAGCGCTCGACGAGATCCTGGACCAGCTCCAGGGCTCGCACATGGTGTTCATCACCGCCGGTATGGGCGGCGGGACCGGCACCGGCGCTGCACCGGTGATCGCCCGGGCGGTCCGCGAGCAGGGGATCCTCACCGTCGCGGTCGTCACCAAGCCGTTCCACTTCGAAGGCGCGCACCGCATGCGGCTGGCCGAGCAGGGGCTCGCCGAGCTGCAGCAGTATGTCGACACGCTGATCGTGATCCCGAACCAGAACCTGTTCCGGCTCGCCAACGAGAAGACGAGCTTCGCGGACGCCTTCCGGATGGCCGATCAGGTCCTGCACATGGGCGTGCGCGGTGTGACCGACCTCATGATCATGCCGGGCCTCGTCAATCTCGACTTCGCCGACATCCGCACGGTGATGAGCGAGATGGGCAAGGCGATGATGGGCACGGGCGAGGCCTCGGGCGAGCGGCGGGCGATCGAGGCCGCCGAGGCCGCCATCAACAACCCGCTCCTCGACGACGTGTCGATGAAGGGCGCGCGGGCCGTCCTCATCAACATCACGGGCGGCTACGACATGACCCTCTACGAGGTCGACGCCGCCGCCAATCGGATCCGCGAGGAGGTCGACCCGGACGCCAACATCATCTTCGGCTCGACCTTCGATTCGAGCATGGAAGGCCGGATGCGGATCTCGGTCGTGGCGACCGGCATCACCGCCCCGGGCGAGCAGCCGGGACGCGACACGGAGCGGCCGAGCGAGGGCTTCGTCTTCAAGCCCCAGATGCAGCGCCAGCAGCCCTTCCCGGTCGCCGGCCGGCCGGCGGCCCGGCCGGGCGAGTCCAGCCCCGCGGTACAGCTGCGCACGCCCTCGATCGAGCCCGCCATCCCGAGCTTCGCCACCCCACCCTCGGCCGAGCCGCGCGCCACCCGGCCGGGCGCCCGCCAGACCGCTCCGGAGACCCGCGGCCCGTCTTTCATCGAGCGGATGCGCAGCTTCGGCTTCCACCGCGCGACCCAGGGGCGGCCGGTCGGCGCGCCGGCGGTCGAGGAGCCCAAGGTGCAGAAGCCCGAACTCGCCGAGGCGGCCGACATACCGGCCTTCCTCCGCCGCGAGCCCTCCGACCGCTGACGCGGGGCGGGCGCCGCGCTAGGCTCGAGCGCGGCGCCCACCTGCGCTCGGAATGCGGCCATGCGGATCGTCGAGCTGGATACACCCGCGGTACTCGTCGATCTCGACCGGGTGGAGCGCAACCTGGCCCGCTTCCAGGCCTATTGCGATCGGCACGGCATCCGCAACCGGCCGCACGTCAAGACGCACAAGCTGCTCGAGCTCGCCCGCCGCCAGGTGGAGCTCGGGGCGATCGGCATCTGCTGCCAGAAGCTCGGCGAGGCCGAGGTGATGGCGGCCGGCGGCCTCACCGATATCCTCATCCCCTTCAACCTCCTGGGCCCGGCCAAGCTCGGCCGGGCCAGAGCCCTCGCCGAGCGGGTGACGCTGCGCGTCTCGGCCGACGATCCGGTCGTGGTCGACGGGCTCGCCGAGGCCTTCGCTTCCGCCACCCGGCCACTGCCGGTCCTGGTCGAATGCGACACCGGTGCCCGACGTTGCGGCGTCCAGAGCCCGACGGCCGCACTCGAGGTCGCGCTACGAATCGACCGCGCCCCGGGCCTCGCCTTCGCCGGGCTCTTGACCTATCCGGCCAAGGGTGCGCCCGAGAAGGCCGCGGCCTTCCTCGCCGAGGCGAAGGCGCTGATCGAGGCGGCGGGCATCCCGGTGCCCGTGGTCTCTTCGGGCGGCACCCCCGACATGTGGCGGGCGCACGAATTTCCGGTGATCGGCGAGTACCGGGTCGGCACCTACGTCTACAACGACCGGATGCAGGTCGCGGCCGGGGCGGCGCGCTGGGAGGATTGTGCGCTCACCGTGCTCACGACGGTGGTGAGCCGGCCGACCTCCGACCGGGCGATCCTGGACGCGGGCTCGAAGTCGCTGACCTCCGACCTCGTCGGGCAGAGCGGCCACGGCCGGATCGTCGAGTATCCCGAGGCCGTGATCTACGCCTTGAGCGAGGAGCACGGCCACGTCGATCTCTCGGCCTGCACCGCGCGGCCGCGGGTCGGCGAGAAGGTCCGGGTGATCCCCAACCACGCCTGCCCGGTCTCGAACCTGTTCGACCGAGTCGTCACGGTGCGCGGCGATCGGGTCGAAGGTAGCCTCGCAGTGGCCGCCCGCGGCCGGGTCGACTGAGCGGGCGCGTCGAAAGCTCGCTCGCCCGGCGGTGGCGTCAGCAGACTTCGCTGCGACCCGCCACCCAGGCGAGACCGCGGCCCAGATGCTCGTGCATCACCGGGTCCGCGAAGAGTTCGGAGCGATGGCCGAGCCCGGTGTACCAGCTCCGCCCGCGGCCCAGCGCCCGGCACCAGGCGATCGGATGATCCTCGCCCATCGTCCCGCCCGCATAGATCCGCTCGTCGATCGTAGCGATCACCCGCACCCGAGCGCGCGGGTTGGTGCGGAAATCGTAGAGCTCGTCGGTCACCGGCCAGCTCCGGCCGCCGTCGAGTGCGTGAAATCCGGGCGCGTCCTCGGCGAAGCGGACCACCGTGGTCTGCAGCCCCGGCGGATGGGCGCGGAACCAGGCGCCCAGCAGCTCCTCGTAGGCCGGCCAGCCGTAATGGGCGTCGGCTGCGGCATGCACCGCGAGGAGCCCGCCGCCTGCGCGGACGAAGCGCTCGAGAGCCTGCGCCGCCTCGGGCGCGAGGAAATCGCCCGTGGTCTGGGCCAGCACCACGGCGGTGACACCGTCGAGCGCCAGGTGCGGCAGCGGGGCGGGCCCGTCGAGCCGCTCGACGACGAGATCGAACGGGGCCGCGAGCGCCTCGATCGCCGCCACCGTGGCGGGGATCGAATCGTGCCGATAGCCGGCCGTCGCCGTGATCACGAGGAGACGGCCGGCCGAGGCCGGGCCCGTGGCGAGAAGGCCGAGCGCCACGACGGCGGCCAGCCGCGCCGCGCGGCCCGCCCAGGGGCTCAGTGGGAGAACAGAACCGGCACCGTCATGTGCTTGAGGATATGGGCCGTGGTGCCGCCCAGGATGAGCTCCCGCAAGCGCGAATGGCCGTAGGCTCCCATCACCAGGAGGTCGGCACCCTCGTCGGCGGCGGTCGAGAGCAGGACGTCGCCCGGGTCGAGCCCGCCCGAGGGCACCGTCTTCACCGTCACCTGGACACCGTGCCGGGCGAGATGGGTGGCGATGTCGGCCCCCGGCACCTCGCCCACCCGACCGGCGAGCGCTCCGGGGTCGACCACGACGAGGGTGACGTCGCGAGCCCGCGCGAGGAGGGGGAGCGCGTCGTTGACCGCGCGCGCCGCCTCGCGCGAGCCGTCCCAGCCGAGCAGCACCCGCTCGGGTGGCATCGTCCGGGCGCCGATATAAGGTACGACGAGCGCGGGCCGCCCCGAGGCCATGAAGGCCGCCTCGACCATCAAGGTGTCGTCGACGCCGGCGCGCTCCGGGTCCGGCTGGCCGACGATCGAGAGATCGGCGTGTCGGGCGTGCCGGGCGAGGGCGTCGGCGAGCCGGTCGACCATCACCGTCTCCTGACGCCGCTCGAGGGCCACACCTTGTGCCTCGGCACGGGCCACGGCACGGGCCAAGAGCTCGGCCGCCTCGGCTTCGGCCCGCTCGCGCTGCTGGAGGAGGATGTCGGGTGGCAGATTGACGCCGACGACCGCGGGCACATAGGGCTCGACCACGAGGCAGAGCCCGGTCAGATGCGCCTCGAAAGCGCGGGCCAGGGCCAACGCCGCGTCCAGCCGCGCGTTCGAGGCCTCGCTCGCATCGAGCTGGACGATCAGATCCTTGAGGCTCACCGTCGCTCTCCCTCGAGTTCGTCTTGCCACGGTCTCTAGCACAGGGTCGGGCGGGCGTCGCGTTGCTCCCCAACGGGTGATCCCCTATGACGCAGGGGTCGGGGGAGCGACGATCGATCATTTGCGACAGAATGGTGACGAAACGATGACGAAGGCCGAGCCCGGTGCCGGCCCGGCTCGGGAGATCGAGGTCAAGCTCGCCGTACCCCCGGACGCGCTCGACCGGCTCGCCGAAGCCCCCGCGCTCGTCGCGCGGGCTCTTCGGCCGGCCCGGCGTCGACGTCTCGTGAGCGTCTATTTCGACACACCCGACGGCCGGCTGCACCGCCGCGGGGTGGCGCTCAGGGTCCGGCGGATCGGCCGGCGCCGGATCCAGACCCTCAAGGGCCCCTCGCGCGGGACCGGGGTCGCCGCCGACCGCGTCGAGCTCGAGATCCCGATCGCGGGCGACACCCCCGATCTCGCCGCCTTCGAGGGCTCGGCCGCGCGCCAGCTCACCGGCCTCGTCCTGCCGGGGGAGCTCGTGCCGGTCTTCACGACTCGGATCGAGCGGACCGAACTCGCGGTGGGCTGGCCCTCGCCCGAGCAGTGCGAGGCGGTCGTCCTGGTGGCGCTCGATCGGGGCCGGATCGAGGCCGACGGTCGGCACGAGGAGATCGGCGAGCTCGAGCTCGAGCTCGAGCGCGGCTCGTCCCTGGCGCTCGCGGCCCTGGTCGAGGAGCTGCGGCCGATCGCACCCCTCGCCTTCGAGCCGCGCGACAAGGCGAGCCGCGGCTTCGCCCTCGCCTTCGGCGAGGCACCGCGGGCGCGCAGGGCGGGCCGCTTCGCGCCGATGGCCGAAGAGACGGTCGCCGACGCCTTCCGTCGGATCGGCCTCGCCTGCCTCGGCCACGCCCTCGCCAACCTGGCGGCCGCGGCGGTCGGGCGGGATCCCGAAGGCGTGCACCAGCTTCGGGTCGCCCTGCGGCGGATGCGCTCGGCGCTCGCCCTCTTTCGGCCGGCGCTGCCCGAGGCCGATCGCGAGCGGCTCAACGGCGAGCTGCGCTGGCTCCTGGGCGAGCTCGGGCCCGCCCGCGACCGCGACGTGTTGGCGGGCGAGCTCGTGGCAGCGATCGACGGGATCGACGGGCTCGAGGCCGAACGCGCCGCGCTGCGCGCGCTCTTGGCCGAGGGCCGGCCGGCCCTCTACGCGAGGGTGCGGGAGGCTCTCGCGAGCCGACGCGCGGCCGACCTCTGGCTCGATCTTGCCGCCTGGCTCGAGCTCGGCCGGTTCCGGGAGGCCGCCTCGGAGGAGGCCCGCGCACTCCTCGACGGGCCGCTGCGGCCGTTCGCCGCCGAGCGGCTCGAGCGCCGCTGGCGCCGGGTCAGGAAGCTCGGACGCCGGTTCGACCGGCTCGACGCCGCCGGCCGTCACGAGCTCCGCATCGCCCTGAAGAAACTCCGTTACGGCATCGAGTTTCTGGGCTCGCTCTGGCCGGAAGCCGAGGTGCGGAGGCTCGCGAGCGGTGCCGCCGAACTGCAGGACCGCCTCGGCCACCTCAACGACGTGGCGGTGGCGCAGGGTCTCGCCCGCGAGGTCCTGGCCGCGGCCGCGGGCGATGCCCGGCTCGCCCCGGCCGCGCTCGCGCTGGGTGCGGTGATCGGCTGGCACGCCCGCGCCGCCCGCCGCCTCTTGCGCGAGGCTCGCGAACGACTCGACGAGCTCCTCGAGGTCGAGCCGTTCTGGCGCGAGGCTCCATGATCCGCATCCTCGTGAGCAACCTCAAGGGCGGCTGCGGCAAGACCACGATCGCCGTCAACCTGGCGGCGGCCTTCGCGCGCGGCGGGCTCGCGACCGCGCTCGCCGATGCCGACCGGCAGCGCTCGGCGCTCGCCTGGCTGGCACTCCGCCCGGCCGAGCTGCCGCCCCTCGCCGGGCTCGCCTGGCACAAGGAGCCCGGCCCCGTGCCGCCGGGCACGGCCCGGCTCGTGATCGACGCTCCGGCGGCCCTGCGCGGCAAAGAGGTCGAGGCCCTGCTCGAGCTCGCCGATCTCGTGGTCGTGCCGGTCCTACCCTCGCCCTTCGACGAAGCCTCGAGCGCGCGCTTCCTCGCCCGCCTGGACGAGCTCAAGCCGATCCGCAAAGGCAAGAAGCCGGTGCTCGTGGTCGCCAACAGGCTGCGCCCGCGCTCGCGCGCAGTCGGCCGGCTCGAGGCCTTCCTCGCCCGGATCGGCCATCCCCCGGCGGCCAGGCTCGCCGAGCGCTCGCTCTACGGGGAGCTGGCGTTCGAGGGGCGCAGCCTGTTCGACGCTCCGGCCCGGCTCGCCGGCACGGCGATCGAGGAGTGGCGACCCCTCTTGCGCGCCGTCGAGGAGGTCGTCTGAAACGGAGGGTCAGATTCCCCGGTCGGCGAGGGCGCGCAGAAGGCCGACCACCGCCGCCTTGACCGAGGACGCACGCAGCTCGCCGAAGCCGCGCGCCACCTCGAGCACGCCGCGGCCGTGGGCGAGCCGGCCGTCGGCCGGGGAAGGGCCCGCGGCCGGCTCCTCGAAGAACCAGCCCACAGGGACGTCGAGCCGCCGGCCGATCTGCCAGAGCCGCACCGCGCTGATCCGGTTGGCCCCGTTCTCGTATTTCTGCACTTGCTGGTAGGAGACGCCGAGCGCGGCCGCGAGCTGGTCCTGGGTGAGACCGAGCTCGGTGCGACGCAGCCTGATCCGCTCGCCGATCCGCTGGTCGAGGCCGATCGCCTCGGGGCTCGCCGGCTCGGGGCTCATGGACCTCTGTTCGTGCCTCCGTGGTCGCGCACGCCGGCTTCCGGGTCGGGCGCCTCTTGACTATGGTCCCGCCGTCGTCGACGAGGCCAATCTACCGATCGGTTAGTCGTCCGGCAAGGCGACGCCGACCGGTTGATGACCGCCCCGTCCGCCGCTCAGAGGTCGAGCAACACGCCATGCCGCTTCCGGCACCGTCGTCCGATCGCTCGCGGCCGCTGCGTCGCGGCTTCGCCCTCCTGACGCTCCTCTGGCTGATCGCGTGCAGCGGCGAGCGGCCGAACCCCTATGTCGACCGGCCGGTGGACGAGCTCTACTCCACCGCCCAGGACCTGCTCGACAAGGGCGAGTACCGCGAGGCAGGGCGCGCCTTCGAGGAGGTCGAGCGCCAGCATCCCTACTCGCAATGGGCCGTCAGGAGTCAGCTCATGGCGGCCTATGCCTATTACGAGGCCAACGATTACGAGGAGGCGATCGCCGCCGCTCGCCGCTTCATCGAGCTGCACCCGGGCAATCCCGACACGCCCTACGCCCAATACCTCATCGGCATGAGCTATTACGAGCGCATCTCCGACGTTCAGCGCGACCAGGAGATGACCGAGGAGGCCATGAAGGCCTTCGAGGAGCTGATCCGCCGCTATCCCGACACGGACTATGCGCGCGACGCTCGCCTCAAGCTCGACCTCACCCGCGACCACATCGCCGGCAAGCACATGGAGATCGGCCGCTACTATCAGAAGCGGGGCCAGTACGTGGGTGCGATCAACCGCTTCCGCATCGTGGTCGAGTCCTACCAGACCACGACCCACGTGCCGGAGGCGTTGCACCGGCTGACCGAGTGCTACCTGGCCCTCGGGGTGCGCGAGGAGGCGCAGAACGCCGCCGCCGTGCTCGGTTACAATTTCCCGGGTAGCCCCTGGTACGAGCGCTCTTACGCGTTGCTCCAGGGCCAGAAGCTCGAGCCGGCGCGCTCCACCCGGTCCTGGCTCGGCAGCCTGTTCTGAGCGATGCTGACCGGCATCGCGATCCGCGACGTCGTGCTGATCGAGCGCCTCGACCTCGAGCTCGGGCCGGGGCTCACCGTGCTCACGGGCGAGACCGGGGCCGGCAAATCGATCCTCCTCGATGCCCTCGGGCTCGCCCTCGGCGGCCGCGCGGAGCGCGACCTCGTCCGCCGGGGGGCCGAGCGGGCGCTCGTGACGGCGAGCTTCGCCCCACCCGCCGACCATCCGGCTCGGGCGATCCTCGCCGAGCAGGGCCTCGCCGGCGACGCCGCCGCGGGCGAGATCCTGCTGCGGCGGAGCCTCGGCGCCGACGGCAGAAGCCGCGCCTTCCTCGACGATACACCGGTCGCGGGGCAGCTGCTGCGCCGGCTCGGCGAGACACTGGTCGCGGTGCACGGCCAGCACGACACCCGCGGCCTGCTCGATCCCGCGGTCCAACGCGCCGTGCTCGACGCCTTCGCCGGTGCCGAAGGGGCGGTGGCCGCGCTGCGCGCCGCCTGGCAGGCCTGGCGATCGGCCGAGCAGCGCCGGCGCGAGCTCGCCGCCGCGGCCGAGCGGGCCGAGCGCGAGGCCGAGGAGCTCCGCCGCCGGGCCGAGGAGCTCGAGGCTCTCGCACCCGAGCCGGGGGAGGAGGTCCGGCTCGCCGAGGCGCGTGCCCGGCTGCAGGGCCGCGAGCGCCTCGTGGCCGCCCTCGAGGAAGGGCTCGCGGGCGCCGAGGCCGCGCGCGAGCGGCTCGCCCAGGCCGCCCGCCGGCTCGAGCGGGTGCGGATCCTCGCGGAGAGCGAGCTCGCCCCGGCCCTCGCGGCACTGGAGCGGGCCCAGGTCGAACTCGACGAGGCCGCGGCGGGCCTCGAGGCGCTGCGGCGCGGGCTCGCCTCGACCGAAGACTCGCTCGAATCGATCGAGAGCCGCCTGTTCGCTCTGCGGGCCGCCGCTCGGAAATACCGCGTCCCGGTCGAGGGCCTGCCCGAGCTCTTGGAAGCTACCCGGGCGGAGCTCGCCCGGCTCGAGGACGGCTCGGCCGGCCTCGCCGCGGCCGAGCGGGCGGCGGCGCGCAGAGCCGAGAGCCGGGTGGCGGCCGCGCGG